>CALYQH010000023.1 GCA_945283395.1 uncultured Ventosimonas sp.
TGGGGGAAGCTAAAATCAATCCAGAAACAGGTATTGTTTTTAATATGACCCCTTCTCCAGGCGGTACATCATGTTTAGGTAATGCTGAAAAAGATATGTATCTTATTGCCAAATACTTAAATTGCACTATAGATAAAAAAGCTTTTGAAGAAGAATTACTTAGTGGGGAAGTTGAATTAAGAGAAATTGATCGTCCTTCTGAAAATTCTCTTGCCGAAGTTTAATCTTTATTTACTAAAAAACTGCTTAATAGCGGTTTTTTAGTTTTTAAGATACAAATAATAGCTTACATGTTAATATGTTTGCTTTATTGATAGTCATTGAATGAAATAACTTTATGTCTACTGGAAAGCTCCTTATTCCTGTCATCTTATTTACTATTATTACTGGCTGTGCTGATAACCCTCCTAAAAATCTTGATAATATTTGTAGTATCTACAAAGAAAAACGTTATTGGTATAAAGCTTCTCTTAATACTGAACGAAAATGGGGAGTTCCTCCGCAAATCCCTATGGCTTTTATACACCAAGAATCAAAATATAATGGTACGTCATTACCTCCACGCAAATATATTTTGTGGATTATACCATGGGGAAGAGTTTCTAGTTCTTATGGCTTTGCCCAAGCACAAACTCCGGTGTGGAATGAATATATAAAAGATACAGGTAACTCTACTGCTAAGCGTAATAACTTTGCAGATAGTATAGATTTCATAGGATGGTTTATGGATAAAACCTATAGAACTAATAAAATATATAAATGGGATTCTTACAGCCAATATCTCAACTACCATGAAGGATGGGGAGGATATAGACGTAAAACCTATAATAATAAACCTTGGTTAATAGGAGTAGCTCGCAAGGTTCAAACACGAGCCAATAACTATGGCAGTCAATATAAATCTTGTAAAGAAGATTTAATGAAACCACAAAGTATTTGGGAATGGATTTTTGGCATATAAGTGTTCATTTTTTTCATCAGTTATGGGATAAAGCAAAAATAGCCATATCCATTGCTCGCTTAAAAGGTAAAAGATTTATTGTAAAACTAACCATAGTTAGAATTCATAATTTATTTTAGTAAAAACAACTATTTTCTACTTAATACAACACAACATCAAATAAGCTAATAAATTAATAGTTACTATGATATTAACAAATCAGAATAATTTAGAAAGGCATATTGCAATTAGAATCATTAGTTTTGATACTTAATTTTAAATTACATTAACTATAGCTGAACAATTACATTGTAATTAATAAAGCATACCAATAACCTTACTTTGAATATGTCTCTATTATTGACAACTAATAATAAACAAGTTTAAATACAAGTAAGTATGTAATTAAACGATTTTTACACAGCCAGTTAGTTTCAACGTAGTTAATGGCTTAACTAATAATCCCCTCTAAAAACAGAGATTAGGTAGTATGAAACTGTCAATAAAAAAAATAGCATGGGTCATTATCATTATTATTGTTGTTTGCTTAATAAGTTTACTTATTTGGAAACAATTGAAAGCCGATGGGCCTGGTGAAGGGTTTAGCGGCGGAAATGGTCGCATTGAGGCTACTGAAATAAATATTTCTGCAAAACTTGCTGCCCGTATTGATAAAATTTTAGTAAAAGAAGGGGATTTTGTTGAGAAAGGTCAACCATTGGTTAAAATGGAAACTAATGTTCTTGAACAACAACTTAATGAGGCTAATGCGCAACGCCAACAAGCTATCAGTAATGAAGCTAATGCTAAAGCTCAACTAGCTTTACGAATTAGCGATAAAGCTTCTGCGGAAGCTGTTGTATTACAAAGACAGAGTGATCTTGATGCTGCCACTAGAAGACTAAGAAGGTCAGCCCCACTTCACAAACAAGGAGCAGTCTCCGTACAAATTTATGACGATGATAATGCAAAGTATAATAGTGCCAAAGCGGCTGTTACCTCTGCAAAAGCACAGGTAGATGTAGCTCAAGCAGCAATTGAAGCTGCCCAAGCTAGTGTTGACAGCGCCAAGGCTGCCATTAAAGCAAGTGAAGCTACTATTGCTCGTATACAAACAGATATTGATGATAGTACGCTAATTTCTACTGTCCATGGACGTGTTCAGTACAAAATTTCTGAACCAGGCGAAGTGATGGGTGCTGGTGGAAAGGTGCTAAATGTAGTGGATTTAAATGATGTTTATCTTACTTTTTTCCTACCTGAGACTGTAGCAGGTAAAGTCAAATTAGGACAAGAAGTACGTATGATCCTCGATGTTATGCCTGGTCAAGCCATACCTGCTTACGTTTCATATGTAGCAAGTGTAGCCCAATTTACCCCAAAAACTGTAGAAACCCAAGTTGAACGCCAAAAACTAATGTTCAGAGTAAAAGCCCAAATTAAACCTGAACTATTAAATTGCTATTTCAAAAACATCAAAACAGGTGTACCTGGTGTTGCTTGGATAAAATTGGATTCCCAAATAGATTGGCCAGGTTCATTATCTAATTTAGTTCCCATGTGCTCTAATAATTAGAGATACTTATGAGCAAATCTATAGATTTTAGTAATAATGTAGTAGAAATTACTGACGTTAGCTTACGCTATGGCAAAACTCAAGCGTTAGATAATATTAGTATCAATATCCCAGCTCAACTCATGATAGGCATGATAGGCCCCGATGGAGTAGGTAAATCAAGCTTACTTTCTTTAATAGCTGGAGCCCAAGTTATCCAACAAGGTACGGTACTAGTGTTGGGAGGTGATATGCGTATTGAGGAGCATCGTACTAACGTTTGCTCACGCATTGCTTATATGCCACAAGGATTAGGTAAAAACCTCTACCCTACTCTATCTGTAGAAGAAAATTTACAATTCTTTGCCCGTCTATTCGGTCATAATGCAGCTGAAAGGCGAAAACGAATTGATGAACTTACTAAAAGTACTGGACTTTATTCTTTTTTAGCTAGGCCTGCTGGCAAATTATCTGGGGGTATGAAACAAAAACTTGGGCTTTGTTCAGCTCTTATCCATGACCCTGATTTACTGATTCTTGATGAACCTACCACCGGAGTAGACCCTCTTTCTCGTTCCCAATTCTGGGATATGATTAACAATATACGTAAACAACGTCCACAAATGAGCGTCATAGTAGCTACTGCTTATATGGATGAGGCTCAACGTTTTGACTGGCTAATAGCAATGGATGCTGGCAAATTACTAGCTACTGGTAAGCCAAACGAACTTCTAGCGAAAACGCATAAAGATTCATTAGAAGCAGCTTTTATCGAACTAATGCCTAATGAAAAGAAACAAGATTATGAGCCTGTTAGTATACCTCCTCTCAAGCTAGATGAAAAAACACCAGTTGCTATAGAGGCAAAAGGCTTAACGCAACGTTTTGGTCAGTTTGTTGCAGTAGATCATGTTAACTTTCGTATTTTACAAGGGGAAATTTTTGGGTTTTTAGGTTCTAATGGTTGTGGTAAATCTACTACCATGAAAATGTTAACAGGATTACTAGCTGCAACCGAGGGCCAAGCATGGTTATTTGGCAAAGAAATAGATGCACATGACATTAATACCCGTAAAAAGTTAGGTTATATGTCGCAAGCGTTCTCTCTTTATAGCGAATTGACGGTTAAACAAAATCTTGTGCTTCATGCTAGATTATTTGGGGTAGCTGAAGAAAAGATTCCTGTGCGAATTAATGAAATGCTCACTCGTTTTGACCTTGCATCAGTGGCAGATAGTCTACCTGAAAATATTCCTTTGGGAGTTAGACAAAGGTTATCTTTAGCTGTTGCCGTTATTCATAGTCCTGCCATTCTTATTTTAGATGAACCTACTTCTGGAGTAGACCCAATTGCACGAGATAATTTCTGGCGATTACTGATAGAACTATCTCGTAAAGACAATGTAACCATTTTTATTACTACCCACTTTATGAATGAGGCAGAACGCTGTGATCGTATCTCGCTCATGCATGCTGGAAAAGTATTAGACAGCGATTCGCCAGCTAAACTGATAGAAAAACGACATGCTCCAACATTAGAAAAAGCTTTTATTGAATATTTATTAGATGCAGGTGCTGGAACCGAGGAGGCCAATCAAGCTGATACGGAACAAACTCCTATTGTAGCTAGTACTACAACTATCCACCAAAAGCCTTCTCTCTTTAGCTTCAATAGATTGATAGGTTGTATGTGGCGCGAATCGCTAGAACTGCGTCGTGACCCTATTCGTGCAACTTTAGCACTACTAGGTGCGGCTATTCTCATGCTGGTAATGGGCTATGGCATTACTATGGATGTTGAAAATCTTAAGTTTGCTGTATTCGACCAAGATCAAACCGGTATTAGTAGAAACTATACTTTAAATATTGCTGGGTCTCGTTATTTTATTGAAAAACCTCCTATCAAAAGCCAGCAAGAAATGGAACAACGACTTCGCAGTGGTGATATTACTTTAGCTATTTATATTCCCCCTAATTTTGGCCGAAAAATAGATAGAGGCGATCAAGCAGAAGTTGGCGTATGGGTAGATGGTGCTATGCCAATGCGAGCTGAAACTATAAGAGGCTATGTACAAGGGATGCATGGTGGTTGGTTACAACAGCAAGCTAGAGAAAGACAGGGTAATGACACCAAAGAGATGGCAACCATTGTTACTCGTTATCGTTACAATCCTGATGTCAAAAGTTTACCTGCAATGGTACCTGCTGTCATGCCATTACTACTTCTTATGATACCAGCTATGCTTTCAGCATTATCCATTGTAAGGGAAAAGGAATTAGGTTCTATTATCAATCTTTATGTAACACCGATGTCTCGTATAGAATTTATGGTAGGCAAGCAGATACCTTATGTAATACTGGCGATGTTTAGCTTTTTTATACTTATTCTTATGTCTATCACTATTTTTGGAGTACCTATTAAAGGAAGTTTCTTTACCCTTTGTTTAGCTATGTTGATCTACTCTATTATTTCCACTAGTTATGGGCTTTTAGCTTCTAGTGTGACACGTAGTCAAGTAGCCGTTCTTTTCTTGACGGTCATAGCTACTTTAGTACCAGCAGTTCAATTTGCAGGGCTCATTAATCCTGTTTCTTCACTTGAAGGCATTGGACGTTTCATAGGGGAAAATTTTCCTACTACCTATATGTTGATGATTAGTCGTGGCGTTTTTAACAAAGCTCTTAATTTGTCAGATCTTTATCACTTTATCAATATACTGTTAATTATGATACCTATCATCTTAGGTGGTAGTATTTTACTACTGAAAAAACAGGATAGCTGATCTATGCAAAAATTAACTAATATTTATCGGCTAGGCGTTAAAGAATTATGGGGGTTAATACGTGACCCTGTGATGTTAATATTGATTTGCTACTGTTTTACTGTATCTATCTATAGTGCCGCAACAGCTATTCCTGACTCACTGAACCTAGCTTCAATTGCAATTGTTGATGAGGATGACTCTCCACTTTCCAGACAAATTATCAAAGCCTTTTATCCACCACTGTTCAACCAAGCGACTAAAATTTCATTGCATGAAATGGATACGGGTATGGATGGAGATAAGTTTACTTTCGTACTTAATATTCCACCTAACTTTCAGAGAGATGTACTTAAAGGTCAAGCTCCCGATGTACAGCTTAATGTTGATGCTACTAGAATGAGCCAAGCCTTCACAGGGAATGGCTATATTCAACAAATAGTTACGGGTGAAGTCAATGAGTTTGTGCAAAGGTATCGTTCAAGTGATATTCAACCTATTAATTTAACACTTCATACGAGCTTCAACCCTAACCTTGCCCGTTCATGGTTTGGCTCGGTAATGGAAATCATAAATATGGTAACTACTCTCGCCATTATACTAACTGGAGCAGCTTTGATGCGAGAGAGAGAAAGAGGTACTATTGAACATTTGTTAGCTATGCCTATTACTCCGTTTGAAATTATGACTTCTAAAGTTTGGTCAATGGGCTTAGTTGTATTAATAGCTACCGCATGCTCAATAGCTTTAGTGGTTAGATGGGCATTACACGTCCCTATTGCGGGTTCTATATCTTTATTTTTATGCGGTGCTACTCTACATCTCTTTGCTACCACCTCAATTGGCATCTTCTTAGCAACAATAGCAAGATCTATGGCTCAATTTGGCATTTTACTTATTCTAATTTTACTTCCCTTACAAATGCTGTCAGGAGGAAGTACTCCCCGTGAAAGTATGCCAGAATTTGTACAAAATGTTATGCTATTAGCTCCAACTACTCACTTCGTAGATTTAGGGCAAGCTATTTTATATCGTGGCGCAGGTATAGAAACTGTATGGAAGCCTTTCCTTTGTTTATTTCTTATAGGAATAGTCTTTTTCGTATTTGCTCTGACTAGATTCAGAAAAACTATTAGCCAAATGGCCTAATATTTTCTAGCTATCAGTTTAAATATTGTTTGTTTTAGATAGCCTAGTTTTAATAATATCAATAGTCCTAGATCTCATAACATTGAGTCTAAGAAGCTATAATTTAATTAGCCTAACATTATCTTTTAATTGTTTAATAAAAATGAAAGTATTTAATTCAAATTAGCAATTGCCATTCGTACATACGCATTTTCTTAACTAACATCATAAACCACTTATTGAATAGTATGCTGTCTGAGATATACCCAATCAACGAGCTTTTTTTCTACCTGATAACCAGTCACAGTTCTAGCTAGAATTGATTGTAATTGCAAATAATCACCTTCTTTGAGTACTTCTAGGATATTTATTAATATTCCAGTCATTTGATTCCATTCTAAATAATCCTCGTTAGCACGCATAATCATAGGATGTTGGGTTTTTACTACATTATTCCCAATTAAAAGCTCTTCATAAAGTTTTTCACCTGGTCTTAGCCCTGTAAATTGAATGGCTATATCACCGTCTAGATTATCTTCTTTAATCATATTTAAGCCAGATAAATTAACCATTTTTTCAGCTAAATCAACTATTTTAATAGGTTTCCCCATATCTAAGACAAATACATCTCCACCCTCTCCCATTGAGCCTGCTTGTATCACTAATTGTGCAGCCTCAGGAATAGTCATAAAGTAACGCGTTACTTCAGGATGCGTTACAGTAATAGGCCCACCCTCTTTAATTTGTTTTCTAAATAAAGGAATAACTGATCCAGAAGAACCTAATACATTTCCAAAGCGCACCATAGTAAAACAAGTAGATTGTCTAGAATGAATATTAAGGTTAAATAATAATGGATTAGTCTCATGACTTAATGCCTGTAATAGCATTTCTGCCAAACGTTTTGTTGCCCCCATTATGTTGGTAGGCCGCACGGCTTTATCAGTAGAAATTAATACAAAATTCTTTACATTAGCCAGTATTGCTGCCTGCGCCACATTTAGTGTACCTATTACATTATTAAGAATGCCTTCTGTTATATTATGTTCAACCATAGGCACATGTTTATAAGCAGCCGCATGATAAATAGTGTCTATACACCAATTAGTCATTACTTTGTTAAGCAAATCAGTATTACGGATAGATCCCAAAATAGGTATTAATTTAATAGTGAATTGTTTTTGTTTTATATAATTGGCTAATTCAAGATGTATCGAATAAAGGTTGAATTCACAATGCTCTAATAACAATAAGGTATTTACCCCTACTGTCACTATTTGTCGACAAAGCTCAGCTCCTATTGAACCTCCAGCGCCTGTAACTAGAACTGTTTTACCCGTTATACATTGGGCAAATAGTTTTTTATCTGGTGGCACTATATCTCTACCTAACACATCAATAATATCTATTTCTTGAATATCATCAACCTTAACTCTGCCACTAGCCAAGTCCATAATGCCGGGGATTGATCTAACTCGCAACGGATATTTTTCTAGTAAAGTTAAAATTTCTCTTCTTCTAGATCGAGAAGCAGAAGGAATAGCTAATAAAATTTCCTCAGCTTTAGTTTTTAGAACCATTTTTTCAATTTCTAAAGGAGAGAACACCCGCAAGCCAGACACACTCCGTCTAACAAGGTGGCTATCATCATCGATAAAAGCTACAGGCTGTAGATTTCGTCCCATTCTTAGTGTTGTTACTAATTGATTACCTGCGACACCCGCACCATAAATAGCTACTTTTGTAGCAGTACGTTGATATTTTCTACTAAAAGGAATATGCCAATCTTTTAATAAATAATGACGTACTATTAATCTAAATCCTACCAATAGGACAATCCCCATCCACCAGAAAATAAATACGATAGAACGAGGCACTAAAAAATTAGGTTGATACCAGTAAATGCCTAAAACGAGCAATAAAGAAGATAACGACATAGCCTTAAAAATAGCCATGATACCTTCATTATCAAAGTATCTATTTACTACTTTATGTAGCTTAAAATAGAATAAACAGGGAATTACAAAACATAGAGTAGCAACAAAGAGCTCAAAATATTCACCAAAAGGATTAATAAGTTGATCTGTCCCAAGACGAACCACAAAAGATAACCACAAAGCTAACCAGATAATAACAATATCAGTTAGCAATTGTATTATTCTTTTGCTAAAAGTAGGTAAGCCCAGTAATATTGTTTTAAATGTCCCTGCCATAATTTTATAAAATCTTATCTAAATTACTATCATTATGCGCTTCTTAATGAGAAATAAAAATAAAGTTACTTAGCTAGTTAACTAAATTTCACCAATTGAGTGAATAGTCTAATATAATTCTAAGATTTCTTTAACATAAACCTATAATGATTTTGCCTAAATCAGAAACCAATCAAAGTGTTTATCCATGGTCGCCATATTTCTATTTAATAAAACTAACTACCATAGCCTTGTTAAAGATTTCATACTATTTAAGCGCGCTAAAACATACTCGTAAGTAATTGCTAACATATTGCCTCATTATAGATTGAACTCTAAAAAAGTACTGACCTCTTTTATAATTTTGCATGGCCATAAAATGGATAATGCTAGGTCATAATTCAGCGCCATCTTTATTGTTAAATTTTATTCATTAATATATATTACTTTAATTAACCTTAATGCTATCTATTTTCAAAAACACTGGCTAAGTTAGCAATATTTAATATTCTATGCTTTAATAAATCACTTAGTTTAAAGTTTTACTAATTTATTAACTCTTCTAAATTAATAACCATCATGGTCGATTTAACCAATAGTCCCACCTATATTGAAAAAAACTCTAAAGAATATATTAAAGTATCTTTTGCTCTATTTTCAGGTGGATTTGCCACTTTTGCCTTGCTCTATTGTGTACAGCCCTTAATGCCTGTCTTTTCTGAATATTTTAAAGTAACAGCACCCCAAAGTAGTTTAATACTGTCTACATCTACCTCCTTATTAGCTGTAGGTTTACTGTTTACTGGACCTATTTCTGATGCATTAGGCCGCAAGCCTATTATGATTATATCTTTATTGAGCGCGGCAACCTTTACTTTTATGAGTGCTATAGTTTCCCATTGGCAATTACTTCTTCTTAGTCGCGCCATGGTAGGTTTATCGCTCAGTGGTCTGGCAGCGGTAGCCATGGCTTACCTTAACGAAGAGATAGCTCCGCAGCATTTAGGCTTTACAATGGGACTTTATATTGCAGGCAATGCCATTGGAGGTATGGCTGGGCGTTTAATTAGTGGTATTCTCATAGATTTCCTATCTTGGCATATTGTACTAGCCATTATGGGAATTTTAGCCTTTCTAGCAGCATTGCTCTTTTGGAAATTACTTCCTCCATCTAAACACTTTGAAGCTACTCCTATCAAACTTAACAAACTATTGCAGGTATATTTTTACCACCTCACACAACTTAAATTACCTCTTCTATTTTTAGAAGGTTTTCTTTTAATGGGTTCTTTTGTTACTTTATTTAATTATATTGCTTATAGGTTATTAGCTCCTCCCTATTTATTAAGCCAAACCTGGATAGGTTGCTTGTCTATTGTTTATTTATCAGGAATCTTTAGTTCTACTAAGTTTGGTTCATTAGCAGATCGTTTTGGCCATGCTAAGGTGTTATGGATTGGTATTAGTGTTATGTTGATGGGAGTACTCATTACTTTATTACAGCCATTAATCACAATATTTATAGGGATGATTATTTTTGCTTTTGGTTTTTTTGGTTCCCATTCTGTCACCAGCAGCTGGATTGGAAGAATAGCAACCAAAGCAAAAGGACAAGCTTCTTCTCTTTATCTATTTTGCTACTATGTAGGTTCAAGCCTGTTAGGAACAGCTGGTGGCTATTATTGGCAAATGGATAAATGGC
>CALYQH010000024.1 GCA_945283395.1 uncultured Ventosimonas sp.
TGATATTCCCCTAGCTAAACTAGATGATACACTTGAGCCAAAGACTAATATTCAATTAGGCACCGCTTATCTAGCCCAAGTTTATAGTATCTTCCAAAATAATCGTATTCTTGCTTCGGCAGCCTATAATGCAGGACCTGCTAGAGTAAAACAATGGCTAAAAGATAGTAATCATTTAGATTTCGATGTATGGATAGAAACTATTCCCTTTAATGAAACCCGCCAATATGTACAAAATATCCTCTTTTATACAGTTATTTATGGCCATAAACTAAATATTAGTCAACCCCTGATTGAACATCATGAGATTAGCTTAACGAATGATTAACAAAGCTGTTTAACTTTTACTAACCTTGCTAATTAGTAGTATCAGCTTCTTGTGTAAAATTTGGCATTTTTGGAAAACTGTATTTTTTAATTATTTTCTTATTCTCCGCCGAAAGACTAATAGAAACATCTAAAATAGCTATTAATAATATGTTTTCTTCCTCTTTGTTAGCTTTGCTTATGATTAATTAGATGATTAGTTAGCGAAAAACAAACTAATAAACTATGCTAAGGTAGCATATCATTATTACTTCTATTGACGAAATATTAATTAATATGGCTACCTTAGTGCAGTTCTTATCAATCTAGGCTAAAATAACAGAAATATCTCAACTAAATGGAATATACACTTTGCTCAAAGCATTGAAAAAATTTTTTAACAAGCAAGCTGATATTACTCAAGTTAAGCAACAACCTGAGTCTCCTTCCCTCCCTACTAAACAGCTAGAAAGCACCAAGACATCAGTAAAGCAAAGACCAACACGCGCCAAGAAACGTAACTTTACCCAACAACCTAAAAAAATAGCGACTAATTGGCAATTGGAAAACTTTTCAGTAGCTCCACAAGAAGGCAAAACACGTTTTCATGATTTCTGCCTTCCTATTACCTTAATGCACGCTATCTCCGATTTAGGCTTTAGCTACTGCACGCCTATTCAGGCTGGCGTTTTAGACTATACGCTAAAAGGGTTAGATTGTATTGGAAGAGCTCAAACAGGAACAGGTAAAACCGCTGCTTTTTTAATATCTATTATTGCCCAACTTGATACCACACCGCCACCACTTGAGCGATATATGGGAGAGCCAAGAGCGCTGATTATTGCCCCTACCAGAGAATTAGTTATACAAATAGCTAAAGAAGCAGAAGCGTTAACTAAATATAGCCAACTTAATGTTATGAGCTTCGTGGGAGGGATGGATTTTAATAAACAACTAAGGCAATTAGAAACTAAACATTGTGATATTATGGTTGCAACTCCAGGGCGGCTACTAGATTTTAGTCAACGTGATGAAATCCACTTAGATATGCTAGAAATTTTAGTATTAGATGAAGCAGATCGCATGTTAGACATGGGATTTATCCCTCAAGTAAGGCAAATTATTAGGTTAACACCCCCTAAAAAAGAAAGACAAACTCTCTTTTTCTCAGCTACCTTTAGCAATAACGTGATGGATTTAGCTAAGCAGTGGACTGTCGAACCAGCCACGATTGAAATAGCGCCTGAAACCGTTGCAAGCAAAACTATTGAACAACATATTTATGCAGTATCAAAAAAAGACAAAATAACGCTATTATATAATCTTATTACTCAGCATCAATGGCCGCGGGTGATAGTTTTTGCTAATAGAAGAGATCAAGTACGAAATGTTGAGAAGCAATTAAAAAAACAAGGAATTAGCACTGCTCTTCTATCTGGGGAAATAACCCAAAATAAACGTATCCAAACATTGGAAAAATTTCGCTCAGGAAAAATAAAAGTTTTAATTGCCACGGATATAGCGGGACGAGGCATTCATATAGATGGCATTAGTCATGTGATTAACTATAATCTTCCAGAAATTCCTGATGATTATGTTCATCGTATAGGCCGCACAGGGAGAGCTGGAACTAAAGGAGTCTCAATTAGTCTAATAGATGAAGATGATATTTTTATTTTACCCAATATAGAGGCATTACTAGGCCAGAAATTAACAGGTGAAATTCCACCTGCATCACTCTTAACTCCACTACCAGAATAATAAGGATATGGATAATGACAACTTTTTCAATTGTATTAACCTTACTACTGATAGCTTGTTTCTTGTTAGGTTTTGGCTTTCAATTCCGTAAGTATAACTGGGGAATAGCCATTATGTGGCTAGGGGCTACCATTATGTTATCTGCCATAGGTTATAAGATATATGATATAACCCACTATATCATTTACTCATAAAATTCTTTGGTAGAAAACGATTTAGTCAACCATAATACATATAGCTAAATCCATGCTATCGATGACTATTTTATATAATTTAATATGAGTTTTCAGTTAAATAATGCATGACTATTTATATAATGCCTTCATCCAAGGCCAAGCATTATAATCTTGTTATTAGAATAATGTATTTAAGTTAAATTCTAAATAATGGCTCATATGTTTTTTCTCTATCGATCAAAAAGTAAGGCCATTATTTTTAGAATATGCATATTCAATTTACTAGAGATACTTTAGGCACTGGCAGAACCTAATATCTAAGGTAATTTACAACGATCATAATTATCATAGAAAACCTTAATTAAATTATCATTATAAGCATAATTAATAGCTATCACTGCCGAAGGACTAACATTCTGCTTATCCCACGTAGCATATTGACCGGGCCTTTCTATTGTAGAATTACCATAAAATTCTTCAATTTTATTTCGCACTATAGCTAAATCATTATCATTTTTAATAACTAACGAAATAGCACAAAGACCTTCTATAGAATTAATTGTATAAATAATAGAATCAAATTTAACTCCATAATCTATAGGCAAAGTTGCACCAGCAAAATTTTGTTTTTCACTGCCTATTTCTGCTAAACTAGTATAATTTCCTATTTGCTCTTTAGTAAGCCCTTTTTGTAAACCAAATAAACCATTCCACGGTCCTGTTTTATAATTTTTTTCTGGTGAATAACTATTACTACACCCTACGATAAATGATAAAACAATGGCAAAAACTATAGTTAAACGCATATAAATCTCCATGATATTTTAACTAAAGAGAAATTTTATTTCAGAGGCTATTTTAATGTATTTACTAACAAGTTATAAGCCTTTTGTTACGGCTATTTTTTAAAATAACTTATCACGCTATATACACTAATAACAAGTATAGCTTTATTTATATGAACCATTAATATTATACTTAAATTGTTATATTATCTCTCTCTAAAATAGTCTTTAATTTTTAGCTTCTATTGTTACTATGCAGGCTACTCAGAAACATTTATCCCATTGGCTTGTACTTTTACTATCTGCAGCAACAGGTGTTTGTGTTGCTAGTAATTATTATGCTCAACCTTTATTACATACTATAAGCCATGATTTAGCTATTTCCTCAAGTTCAGTAGGTATTGTTATTACAATAGCTCAACTATCATATGCATTAGGCTTGGTTTTATTAGTGCCTTTAGGGGATTTAGTAGAGAGACGAAAACTAATTGTCTCAATGTTTTTCGCTTCTATGAGTGGATTGATCATTAGTGCTACAGCGCAAAATATTACATGGTTATTAATAGGTACATCTGTGTCTGGCTTCTTTGCTGTAGTAGCACAGATGATAATACCATTTGCCGCAAGCCTAGCTTCACCCTCTGAAAGAGGTCAAGTAGTAGGCACTATTATGAGTGGGCTATTATTAGGTATTCTACTAGCAAGAACAGCGGCAGGTATTTGTTCTGACTTAGGAAGCTGGCGAACCATCTACCTAGTTGCAGCTATTACTTTATTTATTATTAATTTGCTACTTTTAAAAACTTTACCTCGCTCGCCTGCTGGCTTTCAGATGAGCTATCTACGACTGTTAGCTTCAACCTTACGACAATTTATTACGTATCCGCGCTTAATTCTCTATGCTTTCTTAGGTGCTTTAAACTTTGCCACTTTTAGCATATTGTGGACTCCTATTGCCTTCGTATTAGCCAATAAACCTTATTTTTTTAATGATACAGTTATTGGCTTATTTGGTTTAGCAGGAGCTGCAGGTGCTTTATTCGCACCTTATGTTGGCAAATTAGCAGATAAGGGAAAAAGTAATTTAGTTATTACCCTAGGGTTTCTACTATTAATAGGCTCTTGGCTTCCACTTTATTTTAGTAAATTTTCTCTTATTTTACTGATAATAGGTATTGTACTACTAGATCTTGCAGTTCAAACTGCTCATGTCACTTGTATGAATCAAGTCTATCAACTGAATCAGGCCTCAAGAAACCGCCTCAATGCCTGTTATATGGTTAGTTATTTTATTGGAGGGGCGCTTGGTTCTTTTGGCTCTATGCATATTTTTACTCTATATAATTGGTCAGGAGTAGTTATGGCAGGGACATGTACTGCACTACTTGCCCTTATTATTTGGTTAATTTTTTATCCTCAACAGAACAATGTGTAAAAAATAAATAACCTTTGTTTGATCAGACTAGGATATGCTTATTTGCTAAACAAATGCATTGGTTCGTTTATGGTACAAAAAGCTAAAATATTAGAGTGCTAGCAACTAGCTAGCCCCTTTTTCTATTTCAGTTATAACACACGTTACTCAAATATAGTCAGTTAATTATTTGTTAGGTTGATTATCACCTTTTACTTCGCTACCTTCAAATGCTAGCCTAGGATCATTGACAGAAACGAGATCTGCTAACTCATAGACATTATGATAACCATAGCCATATAAATTAATAAAAGTTGGTATATTGAGGGCTAAAGTTATATTATTTTGATAAGTAGGTTTTCCATTTAGATCTTTTGGAGTTACTGCCATCTTACTAGCAAAATTTTGTTGGTCGTCTATAAAATTATTATTGCAATAAATAAGAATAGTGGTATTTTTATCTGGAATTATCTTGTACAAGCTAATTTGATTATAATCTGCAAAATTTAAATGGAGAGCTCCCTTAAGATGCTTTCTATCAAACATTTCTTTTGATCTTGAATCTAAAATAATGGTATTAGGTTCTTTAGCCTTGGCTAAAAATTCATTTACGGGAATAAGTCTTTTAGCCCTGTAATCCTCAACTTTTTTGGCTAACTTCATAAAACTATCAAAATCAATTTTACTTGTCAGTGATTTATCTTGAGCTACAAAATAATTCGCCAAGCGTTTGACTTCACCACTATCAGCTTTATTATTTGTTTCAGCTACAGCAGTTGCTGACAATGTGCTAAATAATACCCAACTAGCTGAAAGAAAATGGCTTTTGATTAGATTAATCTTTTTCATATTTGAGCTCTTCACTATTAAACTTTTCCAATAACAATATACATCTTTTGAACGGCTATCTAGCTTTTAAATTACCTTTTCATAAGAATTATTAATTTCTCTTTTAGATTAAAATAATTTCTCGCCAAAAATCTAGTTAAGATTATGATTACCAAATAGACAACTTAGTTACAAGATTATAATTTGAGCTGTAACCAAGTTCAACAAAAAATTAAATATTTTCAAACAGATAGAGTAATTCCTAGTAAAGATACAATATCCTTAATAGGTAGTTATAAAAGGTAATAAGTAGCATTATTTTAAATGGTAACTAATAAAACAAGCTCATTCCAATTGCTAATGTAATCCTATTAATTATTACATAGCTGCAAAATAAAAGACCAAACTATAAAGCTTGGTCTTAATTTATAAAATAACTAATAAAAGTAAACAATATTTATTTCATTTTCCAACCAGTTACTTCTGCTAAAGCTTTACCAATATCAGCTAGTGACCGTACTGTTTTTACACCTGCATCTTCTAGCGCTGCAAACTTTTCAACTGCCGTGCCCTTTCCTCCAGAAATGATAGCACCCGCATGCCCCATACGCTTTCCAGCTGGCGCAGTTACTCCGGCGATATAAGAAACAACTGGTTTGTTAACATTAGCTTTAATATAAGCCGCTGCCTCTTCTTCAGCATTACCACCAATTTCTCCTATCATGACAATAGCTTCTGTTTTTGGATCGACCTGAAATAATTTTAACATATCAATAAAACTAGAACCAGGAATAGGGTCGCCACCAATACCAACACAAGTAGATTGTCCAAAACCTGCATCCGTAGTTTGTTTTACTGCTTCATAAGTTAATGTCCCAGAACGAGATATAATACCTACTTTACCAGGTAAATGAATATGCCCTGGTTGAATACCTATTTTACATTCCCCTGGAGTAATAACACCAGGGCAATTAGGGCCAATTAAGCGTACCCCTAATTCATCACATTTTACTTTAGCGTCTAACATATCAAGAGTAGGTATACCTTCTGTAATACAAACAATTAGCTTAATACCACCAAAGGCCGCTTCTAAAATAGAATCCTTACAAAAAGGGGCTGGCACATAAATAACCGAAGCATCAGCATCTGTTGCAGCTACTGCTTCTTTTACAGTATTAAATACAGGTAAATCTAAGTGCTTGCTTCCCCCCTTACCGGGTGTGACTCCACCAACCATTTTAGTCCCATACGCAATAGCCTGCTCTGAGTGGAAGGTACCTTGACTACCAGTAAAACCTTGGCAAATAACTTTAGTTTTTTTATTTATTAAAATGCTCATTATTATTTACCCTCCGCTGCGGCTACTACTTTTTTAGCTGCATCTGTTAATCCATTAGCTGCAATAATATTTAGTTTACTATCAGATAATACTTTTGCACCAAGCTTTGCATTGTTACCTTCTAAACGTACTACTACAGGTACTTTTACACCTACTTCTTTAACTGCACCAACAATACCTTCAGCAATCATATCGCAGCGTACAATGCCACCAAAGATATTGACTAACACAGCTTTAACATTTGCATCAGAAAGTATAATTTTAAAAGCCTCGGTCACACGCTCTTTGGTTGCCCCACCACCTACGTCCAAGAAATTAGCAGGTTTACCGCCATGTAAGTTAACTATATCCATAGTGCCCATGGCAAGCCCTGCACCATTAACCATACAGCCAATATTTCCTTCTAACGCTACATAATTTAGTTCAAACTGTGCTGCATGGACCTCTCTTGGATCGTCCTGAGATGGATCTTGCATTTCTTTTAATTTAGGATGACGATATAGAGCATTACCATCAATATTAATTTTGGCATCAAGACAATGTAAATTTCCATCTTTCTTGATAACTAGCGGGTTAATTTCTAATAACGCTAAATCATAATCTTGAAATAGCTGAGCTAACCCAATAAAAATATTTGTAAATTGTTTAACTTGATCGCCTTTTAAACCTAATTGAAAAGCTAACTCACGTCCTTGAAAAGGTTGCGCACCAATTAAAGGATCAATAGTGGCTTTTAGAATTTTGTCAGGAGTATCATGTGCTACTTTTTCAATTTCTACCCCTCCTTCAGTAGATGCCATGAAAACGATCCGACGACTAGAACGATCAATTACAGCACCTAGATAAAGTTCTTTAGCAATATCTGTACATGTTTCTACCAGCATATTGTTAACTGGTTGTCCATTCGCATCCGTTTGATAAGTAACTAATCTTTTACCTAACCATTTAGCTGCAAAAGCTTTTGCAGCAGCAGCAGATTTTACTAATTTAACACCGCCGGCTTTGCCACGTCCGCCTGCATGAACTTGAGCTTTAATTACCCATTCTGTACCACCTATTTCTGCACAAGCGGCCTCGGCTTCTTCAGGGGTATCTACGGCGATACCTTTAGATACAGGAAGTCCATATTCAGCAAACAATTGCTTGCTTTGATATTCATGAAGATTCATAAGCTTTATTTTCTCTTTGGTACTGCGTACATTAGATGATACTCAGTTAGTATCATCACCTCATTGTTAATCTTTTTATTAACTACATTCTGGCAATTTAAGTAACGAGGGAATAGGACTCCCTCGTTACTTAAATTTATTATTTCTTTTTGCGATTAGCTATATGGATAGCGTGACCATTAACTGCCAACGCTGCTTCATGTACTGCTTCTGACAATGTTGGATGAGAGAAGATCATCATACCAATATCTTCTGCGCTTGAACCAAATTCCATGGCAATGGCTATTTGTTGTACTAATTCAGCAGCACTTGGACCTATCACATGACCGCCTAAGATACGATCTGTTTTGGCATCAGCAATAATTTTTACAAACCCTGTAGTATCATTAGCAGCCATCGCACGGCCACTTGCAGCAAAGGGGAATACTCCTATATTAATTGCTATGCCTTCAGCTTTAAGTGCTTGTTCCGTTTTGCCTACTGATGCAATCTCAGGATGCGTATAGATTACACTAGGAATCAAACCATAACTCATTTGGGCTTTTTGTCCTGTGATGCGCTCAACTACCATAATACCTTCTTCTGAGGCTTTATGAGCAAGCATAGGGCCACGTACCACATCACCAATTGCATAAACACCAGGTACACTAGTAGCACAATAATCATCTACAAAAATAAAACCACGTTCATCTAAACTTACTCCACTGTCATCAGCTAACACATTGGTAGTAACTGGGCGACGACCTACAGCGACAATTACCTTATCAAAAGTTATTTCCTGAGCGCCTTCAGCATTTTCATACTCAACTGTTACAGTTTTACCTTTAACATTTGAACCAGTAACCCTTGCGCCCAGTTTGATGGTTAATCCCTGTTTAGTTAACACTTTTAATGCTTCTTTAGCTACCTGCTCATCCATAGCAGGTAAAAATTTATCCATTGCTTCAAGTACAGTTACTTCAGCACCTAAACGTGCCCAAACTGAACCTAATTCTAATCCAATAACACCAGCACCTATTACACCTAGTCGTTTTGGGACTTCAGTAAAATCTAAAGCACCTGTAGAATTAACTATTGTGTCGCCATTTAGAGGGGTAGGAGGAATTTCTACAGGCCGAGAACCCGAGGCAATAATTACATTATCTGCTATTAACGTTTCTTCTTTACCATCTAAACCTTTAACTTCAACTTGCTTATTAGCCAATAATTTACCATGACCTTCAAATAAAGTTACCCCATTTGCTTTAAAGAGCATTGCAATACCACCTGTTAAATTTTTAACAATGGTATCTTTACGAGAAATCATAGTAGGTACGTCCATGGCTAGCCCTTTTACGCTTATGCCATGTATTTTAAAAGACTCTTCTGCATCATGGTATTTCCAGCTACTATCTAATAAAGCTTTTGAAGGTATACAACCTACATTCAGACAAGTACCACCTAATGCTGTTTTACCTTCTTTACCTTGATATTTTTCAATACAGGCAGTTTTTAGGCCTAATTGAGCTGCACGAATTGCGGCAACATAACCGCCAGGGCCAGCTCCTATTACAACCAAATCAAATTTCTGACTCATAATTGTTTCCTTTGTATATACTCAAAACTATGTAAATAAGGTAGTAGATGCCCTACATTATAAAGAAAATAAAATAGAAAAAAATAATGCTTAATGGCTAATTATTTTCTACTCGTGTTATTTCATATACCACGCCCAAAATGGGCTTGGTGTATATCGATTATTAAACATCTAATAATAATCGTGCAGGGTCTTCCAAGAAATCTTTCATAGTAACTAAGAAACTAACAGCCTCTTTACCATCTATCATACGATGATCATAAGAAAGCGCCAAGTACATCATAGGAAGAATAACTATTTCTCCCTTTACCGCCATTGGTCGCTCTTGGATTTTGTGCATACCTAAAATAGCAGTTTGAGGTGGATTCACAATAGGGGTAGATAAAAGCGAACCAAAAACCCCACCGTTTGAGATAGTAAAAGTACCTCCCGTCATTTCTTCAATAGTTAATTTACCAGTTTTAGCTTTATTACCAAAATCTTTAATACCTGCTTCAATTTCTGCTAAACTCATAAACTCAGCATTACGCAAAATAGGGACTACTAAACCTCTATTACTAGAAACCGCTACACCTATATCTTGATAGCCATGATATACTACATCATTACCATCAATCGAGGCATTGACTGCGGGGAAACGTTTTAATGCCTCTGTCGCTGCCTTTACGAAGAAAGACATAAATCCTAAACGAACACCATCGTGCTTCTTTTCGAAAAGATCTTTATATTTAGTACGTAAATCCATGATAGGCTTCATGTTTACCTCATTAAAGGTAGTTAACATTGCCATAGAAGATTGCGCATCCAATAAGCGTTCGGCTACTTTAGCACGCAATCTTGTCATAGGCACACGTTTTTCAACCCTATCATC
>CALYQH010000025.1 GCA_945283395.1 uncultured Ventosimonas sp.
AACAGGGGTTATACAGAAAATCATTATAGATCGTTTTTCGCTGGTATAGCACCAGCTACTAATCCGCGTTTTGCTATGGTTGTCGTCATAGACGACCCCACCAAGATAGGCTATTTCGGAGGGCTAGTAGCTGCTCCTGTGTTTAGTAAAGTTATGGCTGGCACTTTACGGATTATGAATATTACACCAGATAATTTAGTTGATAACTCAGTTAGTATAGCCCAATTTCCGAATATGAGGAGGTAATGATGCTATTAACCCAATTATTACCTCAAGCTACTAAAGAGTTATCTATTAGAGGTCTTAAGTTAGATAGTAGGTTAGTACAGCAAGGAGATTTATTCTTTGCTGTTAAAGGTGCTCAGCAAGATGGTAGGGCTTATATTGAACAAGCTTTACAAGGGGGAGCTGTAGCTATTGTATATGATCCTGAAAATTATCAGTTAGCATGTACCCTAGTTAATCAGTATCCCCAAGCTGAGTTTATTGCGGTGGATAATTTACAACAAAACATATCAGCTATTGCAGGACGTTTTTATGGTGAACCTGCTAAATTATTGCGATTGATAGGCGTAACGGGAACAAATGGTAAAACCAGCGTTACCCAATTAATAGCTCAAGCATTAGATTTATTAGGTGAGAAATGCGGTATTATGGGCACATTAGGGGCTGGCTTTTGGCATAATTTACAAGCGGGCAAACAAACTACCCCTGATGCTATAACTATTCAAGCTAATTTAGCTATGTTACTAGGGCAGGGCGCCAAGGCAGTAGCTTTAGAAGTTTCTTCCCATGGATTAGATCAAGGGCGAGTAGCGGCATTACCTTTTCAAGTAGCAACTTTCACTAATTTAACTAGAGATCATCTCGATTATCATAAAACTTTAGAAAACTATGGTGAAGCCAAAGCTAAACTTTTTACTTGCTCTACTTTAACGAGCAAAGTCATTAATAAAGATGATAAGTTTGGCAGACAACTTGTATTGAACAACGATGCAAATAACTTATTGAGTTACAGTATAGAAGATCAAACTGCCGACCTATACTGTCAAGACATTTTATTTAGTGATAAAGGAGTTCAAGCTAAATTAAATACTCCTTGTGGTATGGGGTATTTACAATCATCCTTGATAGGTCGTTTTAATCTTAGCAATTTGCTAGCTGTTATTGGGAGCTTAATAGGATTAGGCTATGCTGTCGCTGATATTTTATCAGTAATCCCAAAGCTTGAAGGGCCAGCAGGAAGAATGCAGCGTATAGGTGGTCAACAAAAACCATTAGTTGTGATTGATTATGCACATACCCCTGATGCTTTAGAGAAAGTACTGATGGCGCTACGCCCGCATGTATTAGGTAAGCTAGTTTGTGTATTTGGTTGTGGTGGTGATAGAGACACTGGTAAAAGGCCATTAATGGCGACTATTGCAGAGCGCTTAGCTGATAAAGTAGTAGTTACAGATGATAACCCCCGCACAGAGCGAAGTGATCTTATCATTAGTGATATATTGCAAGGCTTTACAAATAAACAAAAGGTACAGGTATTGGCCGATAGACGAGAAGCAATAAAGCAAACCATTGGTCAATCCAAGGTGGAAGATATTATCTTGTTAGCAGGCAAGGGGCATGAGAATTATCAGGAAATTGCAGGGATAAGACACCATTTTTCAGATGTAGAAGAGGCCAGCCAAGCGTTATTAGGTTGGGAGAAATAATATGATCAAGCCAATTTCATTATTACAACTAGCTAGTTTATTGAATGCTAAATTAATAGGAGATGATGCTAGTTTTGAAGCTGTTTCAATTGATTCGAGAACTCTTGAAAGAGGCCAACTATTTATAGCTATCTCAGGTAAAAATTTTGACGGTCATGATTATGTAGCAAGCGCTGAAGATAAAGGGGCATGTGCTGCTATAGTTGAAAAACAACTGGCAGGCATTAGCATACCGCAATTAATAGTAGCTAATGCTAGGTTGGCACTAGGTCAGTTAGGGGAACTTAATAGGCAGGCTTTCCAAGGAAAAATAGTAGCAATTACAGGGTCAAGTGGTAAGACAACTGTTAAGGAGTTTGTGGCTAGTATTTTAAGTAATGAGGGTAAAGTGTTAGCAACCCAAGGTAATTTGAATAATGAGTTAGGGGTTCCTCTTACCTTGCTACAACTTAGCCAAGAGCATCAATTTGCAGTAATTGAAATGGGGGCGTCTGCTGTAGGTGAGATTGAATATAGTGTTGCTTTGGTCCGACCACAAGTTGCTGTTCTAACTAATGCTAGTAATGCGCATGTAGGTAAATTTGGGGGGCTTAACAACATTATAGAAGCAAAAGGCGAAATAATAGATGGTTTAGCCGAAGATGGCATTGTTGTGTTAAATTTAGATGACCCTTCTTTTTATATCTGGCAAAACAGAGCTAAGCCAAAAAAAATAATAAGTTTTGCAAAACAGAATAATGCAGCAGATTTCTATGCTAGCCAGTTAACACGTAATAGAAATGGCTGCCATTCTTTTACTCTGCATTCTCCTAAAGCTGAGTTAGTGATTAAACTCAACGTGTTAGGGCAACATAATGTGGCTAACGCATTAGCTGCAGCCGCTGCTGGTTGTGCATTAGGTATAAACATGGCAGCTATTAAAAATGGTTTAAATAGCTTGTTAGCTGTAAAAGGGCGTACTAATACGTTGCTTGCTTTAGGTGGGGCTCGGATTATTGATGATAGCTACAATGCCAGCCCTGAATCTGTAAAAGCAGCGATAGATTTATTATCTGAGTTTGATGGTAATAAAGTGTTAGTGCTAGGCGATATGGGTGAGTTAGGAGCTTGGGCTGAAGAGATTCATCAGCAAATAGGTGAATATGCAAGGGGTAAAGTAGATTTTTTATATGCGGTAGGCCCTTTCACCATCTTTACTGCTAGAGCGTTTGGCGATAAAGCGAAACATTTTATCAATAAGGATGAGTTAGTTAAGGCCCTCTCCGTTCATGATGATGTTAATACTATTATTTTAATTAAAGGTTCGCGTAGTATGGGTATGGAGTCATTAATAAGTACACTTTGTGGTTCATCAGAAGGAGTTAATTGATGTTAGTGCTACTGTTTGATTTTCTACAGGATCATGTACATAGTGGATTTGGTGCTTTTTTATACCAATCTACGAGAGCTATTATGGCTGTACTGACGGCTTTATTAGTATCTTTGTTTGGTGGTCCTTGGATGATTCGTACATTACAAAAATTACAAATAGGTCAGGTAGTGCGTGAAGAGGGAGTTAAAGAACACCTGGCAAAGTCAGGCACTCCTACGATGGGAGGGGTATTAATATTAAGTGCCATTATTATCAGCACTTTGTTATGGGCTAATTTAACTAATAAATATGTTTGGATAGTAACAATAGTTACTCTATTGTTTGGTGCTATTGGATGGGTCGATGATTATCGCAAAGTGGTAGAAAAAAATACTAAAGGTCTACCCAGTCGTTGGAAATATTTTTGGCAATCTGTGTTTGCATTATTAGTAGGTTTTTTCCTTTATATGACCGCAGCTAAAGGAAATGATACAGCACTTTATTTGCCTTTCTTCAAACATGCCGTTATTCCATTAGGTATGTTATTTATAGTTTTTGCTTATTTTGTCATTGTAGGGACAAGTAATGCAGTGAACTTGACAGATGGTTTAGATGGCTTGGCCATTATGCCTACGGTATTAGTAGGGGGAGCATTAGGAATCTTTTGTTATCTTTCAGGTAATATTCTTTTTGCCAAATATTTAC
This sequence comes from uncultured Ventosimonas sp., assembly GCA_945283395.1. Taxonomy (GTDB): domain Bacteria; phylum Pseudomonadota; class Gammaproteobacteria; order Pseudomonadales; family Pseudomonadaceae; genus Entomomonas. The sequence continues at coordinate 3,769 of CALYQH010000025.1, forward strand.
TTATTCCCTATGTTCCTGGTTCAGGTGAGCTTGTCATCTTCTGTGGTGCTTTAATTGGCGCAGGAATGGGATTTTTGTGGTTTAACACTTACCCTGCCCAAGTCTTTATGGGAGATGTGGGTTCCTTAGCGTTAGGAGCTGCTTTAGGAACTATAGCAGTCATAGTTCACCAAGAGATAGTTCTTTTCATCATGGGGGGAGTGTTTGTGATGGAAACTTTATCCGTTATTATCCAAGTAGCTTCTTTTAAGATGACTGGAAAAAGAGTATTCAGAATGACGCCTATTCATCATCATTTTGAATTGAAAGGATGGCCTGAACCTAGAGTGATAGTTAGATTTTGGATTATTACATTAATTTTAGTTTTAATTGGCTTAGCTACCTTAAAGTTTAGGTAATAGAGTTTATATGGCTACCAGTGATTTAAGCATTATAGTAGGATTAGGCAAAAGTGGCTTATCTTTAGTGCGTTATTTAACGAAACAAGGCATTCGCTTTGCGGTAGTAGATACTCGGACTAATCCTCCCGAATTAGCTACTTTGCATACAAACTTTCCACAAGTAGCAGTGAAATGTGGTGAGTTAGATATAAATTTTTTATGCACGGCTAAAACACTTTATGTAAGCCCAGGTTTAGATCTAAAAATGCCAGCCTTACAGATAGCGGCTAAACAGGGAGTTAATTTATCTGGAGATATAGAGTTATTTTCCCAAGTAGCTAAGGCGCCTATTATTGCTATTACAGGTTCTAATGGTAAGAGTACAGTAACTACTTTAGTAGGCGAAATGGCAAAAACGGCAGGCAAGAAAGTTGCAATAGGTGGCAATTTAGGTGAGCCAGCACTAAATTTATTAGCTGATGACATAGAACTTTATGTGTTGGAGTTGTCTAGTTTTCAGTTAGAAAGTTGCCATCAGTTAAATGCTGAAGTAGCTACTATTCTAAATGTAACAGAAGATCATATGGATCGTTATCAGGGGTTAGCCGATTATGCAGCAGCTAAACAGCGTGTTTTTATAGGGGCTAAGCAAATAGTAGTTAATTTAGATGATCCTTCATCTAATCCAGTAACCCCAACTAATGGCCAAGTGCGTTGGGAGTATACTACCCATACTAATCAACCAACTAAAGGATTTAAGATAGCACATAATCAAGGTAAGGATTGGCTAGCATTGGGTGATCAACTCATTATGCTACTGGATGAATTAAAAATTAAAGGTCGTCATAATTGGTCAAATGCGCTAGCTGCATTGGCTTTAGGCAACGCAGTCGGATTACCTTTGCAAAAGATGAAACAAGCTTTGCTAAATTTTAAAGGATTACGCCATAGATGCGAATGGGTGGCAGAAAAAGCAGCAGTCACCTATTTTAATGATTCCAAAGCTACTAATGTAGGAGCTGCGTTAGCCGCTATTAGTGGCTTAGGTGAAAGTTTGCATGGTAATAAGATAGTGCTTATTGCTGGGGGCGATGGTAAAGGTGCTGATTTTAGTTCATTAGAAAAAGCTATTAGTCATTATTGCCGAGCAGTAGTACTGTTAGGAAGAGATGCCTCTTTAATAGATAAAATTTTGGCTATAGATACTTTTAGAGTTTACGTAAAAAGCATAGATGAAGCTGTCAAGCAAGCCGCTCAATTGGCACATACAGGAGATGCCGTGTTGTTAGCACCCGCCTGTGCTAGTTGGGATATGTTTAACAATTTTGAAGAGCGAGGCGATTTATTTGCTAAGGCTGCAAGGGAGTTAGCAGAATGAAACACGGTGTCTTTCATTTAAATCCTTCCCCTTTGTATAGTCGCCGTGGTTTCGATGTGGATTTTCCATTGCTAGCGGGGTGTTTGCTGTTATTGGGATTAGGGGTTGTTATGATAGCTTCGGCCTCCTCAGAGGTTGCTTCGGTCCAAACAGGTAACACTTTTTATAATTTGACTAGGCATCTTATTTATTTGGGAATTGGCTTAATTGCAGCAGCATTTGTGCTAGGAGTGCCTATAAGAATTTGGCAACAACATAGTGTTCATTTATTAGCCGTTGCAGTCGTGTTATTGGTAGCGGTCTTAATTCCTGGAATTGGTCGTAATGTAAATGGTGCTAATCGTTGGATAGGGATGAGTTTTTTCAATATTCAACCTTCCGAATTAGGCAAATTGTTTGCTGTTATTTATTTAGCAGGCTACTTAGTCAGACGTAAAGAGCAGGTTAGAGATACTTGGGCAGGATTTTTTAAACCTTTTGTCATTTTATTACCCATAGCATGGCTATTATTATTAGAGCCAGACTTTGGAGCGACCGTGGTAATGATGGGCGCAGCCTTAGCCATGTTGTTTTTAGGGGGCGTCAGTATGGGACGCTTCTTATTAATGGTGCTTTTAAGTGTGATGGCGGTAGTTTTCTTGATATTTACCCAAGAATATAGAATGCATCGCTTGATGAATTTTACTAATCCATGGGCTGATCAATTTGGCTCTGGTTACCAATTATCTCAAGCATTAATAGCCTTTGGTCGTGGTGACTGGATAGGATTAGGGTTAGGTAATAGTATTCAAAAACAATTTTATTTGCCTGAAGCACATACTGACTTTGTGTTTGCCGTATTGGCTGAGGAGCTAGGTTTTATAGGTTCTTTCTGTTGCGTGGCATTATTTGTTTTTGTGGGGCTTAGGGCGTTATTTATTGGGTTTTGGGCGGAGCAAGCTAAGCAATATTTTTCTGCTTATGTTGCTTATGGTATTGCTATGCTGTGGCTAAGCCAGTTTATTATTAACGTGGGAGTAAATATAGGTCTAGTACCTACAAAAGGTTTAACGCTTCCTTTCTTAAGTTATGGTGGTAGTTCATTGGTTATCTGTTGTGTATGTTTAGGACTTTTACTCCGCATAGATTGGGAACGCCGTTACCCTGAGCCTGAGCTAAATTATGTATTTACTGAAAATGACTTTCCTGAAGAGAATGCGGAGATAACCCATGACTTCGGCTAATATTCTTATCATGGCAGCCGGTACAGGAGGTCATGTATTTCCAGCTTTAGCCTGCGCAACCGAATTCCAAGCCAAAGGCTATCAGGTTCACTGGTTGGGTACTCCTAAAGGAATGGAAAATGAGTTAGTAGCTAAAGCAGGTTTTCCAATTCATCAAATTAAGGTAAGTGGTTTAAGAGGTAAAGGGATAGCTGCTTTAGTGAAAGCGCCTTGGCAACTATTAGGTGCTTTAAAACAAGCTCGGCAAATTATCCAAGAAATACAACCTATCTGTGTGTTGGGATTTGGAGGATTTGTTACCGGTCCTGGAGGAGTAGCGGCAAAATTAGCTGGAATACCGCTAATTATTCATGAGCAAAATGCAGTGGTGGGTACTGCTAATAGATATTTAGCTAAAATAGCAACAAGAATATGTGAAGCTTTTCCTGATACTTTTGTTGGCATAGCTAAGCAGAAGTTAATTACTACCGGTAATCCAGTTCGTGAAGAATTATTTATTAATAAACAGGTAGAAAGTTTTACTAATAGGCAAGTTAGATTATTGATACTAGGTGGTAGTTTAGGTGCTGAGCCGTTAAATAAGTTATTACCTGAAGCTTTAGCTTTAATAGATGAATCATTAAGGCCAGAAATTTTACATCAAGCAGGACGTGATCATGCTGCTAAAACCATCGAACGTTATCAAAAAGTTAAATTGGTTGCTAAAGTTGAGCCTTTTGTTAGTGATATGAATAAAATTTACAATTGGGCTGATTTAGTTATCTGTCGAGCAGGGGCATTAACAGTAAGCGAGCTTGCCGCTACCGGCAATGCTTCGATACTAATTCCCTTGCCTCACGCGATTGACGATCACCAAAGTTATAATGCGGATTACTTAGCGAGCGCAGGGGCTGCAATTAAGTTAATTCAAGGAAGTTTAACAGCTCAAAAAATGGCACAACATCTACAGCAATTATTAAAACAACCAGAGCAAATAATTAAAATGGGGCGGATAGCTAAAAGTTTAGCAAAACCTGAAGCTACTCAGGACGTGGTAAAAATTTGTTTGGAGGTAGCTAATGGCTATGAATCGTAATGAAGTTTCGCAACCAGAATCACGCAGGATGCGGCGAATACGTCGTGTCCATCGGATCCATTTTGTTGGCATAGGTGGTTCGGGAATGTGTGGTATTGCAGAAGTATTATTGAATCTAGGATATAAAATTTCTGGATCAGATATTAAAGCTTCTAATGTTACAGACCATTTAGCCGATTTAGGAGCTACTATTTATATAGGTCATCGAGCAGAGAATCAGGCTAGTGCAAGTGTATTAGTGGTATCTAGTGCTATTAATACTCGTAATCCAGAGGTAATGGCCGCATTAGAAAGACGTATACCTGTTGTACCTAGGGCAGAGATGTTAGGTGAATTAATGCGTTATCGCTACGGTATAGCGGTTGCAGGCACTCACGGTAAAACAACAACTACTAGTTTAATTGCTTCTGTTTACGCTGCTGCAAAAAGGGATCCTACTTTTGTCATAGGTGGGCGCTTAAACGCTGCAGGAACTAATGCTAAATTAGGTGCTGGTCAATACTTGATCGCCGAGGCTGATGAAAGTGACGCAAGTTTCTTACATCTACAACCTATGGTTGCAGTATTGACTAATATAGACGCAGATCATATGAGTACTTATGATGGTGATTTCAATAAGTTGAAAAAGACTTTTATCACGTTCTTACACAACTTACCTTTTTATGGTTTAGCGGTACTTTGCATAGATGACCCAGTGGTTAAAGAAATATTGCCACAAATCAGTCGACCTATTATTACTTATGGATTTAGTGAGGAAGCTGATATAAGAGCGGTGGATGTTTATCAAGATAAGATGCGTACTTATTTCACGGTACTTAGAAAAGGTTACGAGCCTACCAAAGCTTCGGTAAGTTTGCCAGGCAGACATAATGTACTAAATTCATTAGCTACTATAGCAATAGCTGCAGATGATGGGATTAATGAGAAAATTATTTTAGAAGGTATAGCTAATTTTCAAGGGGTAGGTAGACGTTTCCAAGTCTATGGTGAATTACCTATTGAAAAGGGCAGCGTGATGGTAGTTGATGATTATGGTCATCATCCTCGGGAAGTGCAGGCTGTTATTCAAGCAGTAAGAGATGGTTGGCCTGAGAGAAGATTGGTGATGCTTTATCAACCACACAGATATACCCGTACTAGAGATTTGTATGAAGATTTTGTGCAGGTTCTATCAGGAGTTAACTTATTATTATTAATGGAGGTATATCCTGCTGGTGAAGAACCTATTACAGGAGCCGATAGCCGTCAATTATGCGGTAGTATAAGACAAAGGGGGTTACTTGATCCTATTTATGTTGAACGTGATGCCGACATAATAGAGGTATTGAAGCCTTTATTAAAAGCTGGAGATATCCTACTTTGCCAAGGGGCTGGCGATATAGGTAATATTTCTGCACAAATTATGAAGAGGGCAGCGTCTTTTACTAAAAAGACTACCACTAGGAGGACTAAAGATGAAAATTAATTATAATCCTGCTGATTTTGGTCGAGTAGCTGTTCTTTATGGTGGTGAAAGTGCTGAGAGAGAAATTTCTCTTACCTCAGGTAAAAGAGTACTCGAAGCATTACTAGCTCATGGGGTAGATGCTTTTGGGGTAGATGTTAAAGGTGATTGGTTAGCAAATTTCTTACCACAAAAAGTAGATAGAGTATTTAATATGCTGCATGGTCGCGGTGGAGAAGATGGCTGTGTACAAGGCTTATTAGATATATTAAGAATCCCCTATACGGGCAGTGGTGTATTAGGCTCAGCTTTGACTATGGATAAACTGAGAACAAAACAAATCTGGGCTGATTGTGGGTTACCTACGCCACGTTATTCAATGTTAAGCACAGAGCAAGATTGTGAAAAAGCTGCTCGAGAACTAGGTTTCCCTATGATTGTCAAACCTAGTCATGAAGGATCGAGTGTAGGAATGGCTAAAGTTGATAATTTACCAGAGTTACGGCAAGCATGGCGGAGTGCTCTGGCATTTGATACAGAAGTTTTAGTCGAAGCATGGATTACTGGGGCGGAGTTTACTATTGCTGTAATAAATAATAAAACTCTACCTATTATACGGTTAGGTACCACTCATAGTTTTTATGATTATGATGCTAAATATCTAGCAAATGATACTAAATATAGTATTCCGTGTGGTTTAGATAAGAATAAAGAACAAGAGTTACAGGAGTTAGTGATAAAAGCTTGTAAAGTAGTAGCAGTAGAGGGGTGGGGGCGGGTTGATGTAATGCAAGAT
>CALYQH010000026.1 GCA_945283395.1 uncultured Ventosimonas sp.
AAACGGCATAATCCGAAGAAATAGCCTCAAGACCTTCAAAGGATAGAACTTGTAATTGAGAGACAGTATCCACTCCCTGTACGTCAAAATAGAAATGGGTACTATTGGCTGCTTCAAACATCCTTTTTACCTCTTTTATTTTTTTTAATTAAAATCAAAATTAATCAATTTGTTAGTTTAATATTAAATATAGTGTAGCTTATAAAACACGTTAATAAGACTTTTTCTTTTAGACTAAAGTCTAATGTCTTTTATAAGTTTTTTATGATATATAATTGAGGTTGCATGCAATAAACGATGAGATAGAACTCATGAGCCTTATCTGCTACAACGCTTTTAAACGGAACAGAAGGTTTTGTAAATTATCTGGTTGTTAGTAATTTATTCATAATGGGTTATGCTCAATGGTGAGGTTACATTTATATTAGCGTTTTACAGGTTTAATACCTAGGTGACCGTATCTTTTACAAGATTTTTGTATTATGCCTAACACAGGGAATGCAATACAAACTAGAAGAGCTAATAAAAAATATAAGGAGTTAACGGTTATTGAGAGCTTTCCATAGTGTTGAGTAATAAATTAATAACTAGCTATTGTGAGGCCATAACAAAAACCAAAGCCACCAAATATCTAAGGTGCATAGTCTAGCACTATGGCTTCGGCCGTTTTATTTGCTGCCCAAGGTTGGTTGTAAACAAATAATATAGCTGCTTTGATGGCTAGGATATCATAGAGAATATTCCAAAAACCTATAACAGAACAGAGAATAAGGGAAGTAGTGAATATATCTAATAAGTTATGGGCGGGTTGTTGATGAACTAGCCAAGCAAATAAAGAGGTGGCACTACCAAAAACAAAACCATGGTGGATGCGAAAACGACCAAGGTTAAAACGAGATTTTATTTCCCATACTTTGCAAATATTGGGGCCTATCCTTGGAACTATATAAGCCCATAAAATAGGGATTAGCCATGCATTTAACATGGCTGATAAGTTTTTATATTCAGCCCACCATAAGTATGCGGTTAAAGGGGATAGTATGAGTGCTGCTAGATAAGTATAAAGATTTAATAGTTTATTCATTTAAGACCAAACCGCATGCCATGCTTTTTATAGACTTCTTTTTTAAAAAGTAGGGTGTAGCGACAGAAAGATATTATTCGGCTGAAAGATTGTAGGGTAAGATTTAAGTCAGAGAAGCGTTTGATGATAGAGGGAATACTATTGAAATGACTACGGGCTAAATGACAAGCATTAGTTAATTCATCTGCTGTCATAAGGTTAGGGATAAATGCAGCTTGATTAAAACGATAGGTTGGATCTAGCCACCATTTAGCTTGATAAAGTAGTCGTCTTTCTTGCTGTAGTTGTTGATATAGTGGGGTGCTAGGGTAGGGCATTAGTATATTAAAGGCGGCAAAGGCAAATCTATTTTTTAAAGCGAATTCCATAGTTTGCGCAATGGTTTCTACTGTGTCATGATCATAGCCTAAGGTAAAAGCAGCCCATGTTTGCATTCCATGATCTCGTAATATGTTGATTTCTTGCTGGTAGTGGTTGAAAGCTATTATATTGGGTGATTTTTTTGCCTCTCTTAAACTTAATGGGTTAATAGATTCAAAGCCTAGCACATTGCCCCAGCAGCCACTTTGTTGCATAAGTTTCATTAAGGTGGGTTTTTTGGTGACATCAAGACTAGCTTGGCTAATCCAGTGAATTTTTAGAGGAATAAGCGCATGGCATAATTCAGCTAATGCTTTATGATCAGTTGCTATGTTGTCATCGATAAAGAAAATAAATTTGCTATGGTGCTGTTCAATTTCTCTAACGACTTCGTCAATTTGTCTTAAGTAATAGTTTCTTTTGAAATAACGACTTACAGCGCAAAACTTGCAGGCAAACCGACAGCCTCTTGAAAATTGCATAAGGGAGATAGGTAGGTAGCCTTTACCTTGATAAATATCACGACGCGGTAATATTTTTTCACCACATTGCGTAACTTGACCTACACCAACGGGTGCCGTATAGCAAGGTTTTAGTTTATGATAGCGAGCATCATTTATCATAGTAGCCCATAATGTTTCGGCATCACCTAAAAAAATACTATCAGCGTGTTGCATTACTTCATCAGGTAAAAGGTTGGCATGTATTCCTCCTATTATTACTTTAACACCTCTTTGTCGGTATTCGTCGGCAATTTCATAGGCTCGTCTGGCCGTGTAAGTTTCCACTGTGATAGCCACTAGGTCTGTAACTTCATCATAGGGGATGGTTTCCATTCTATCATCGTACATAATGACTTCTACGTCAGCAGGAGTAAGCGCAGCTAACACCCCTAACATAAGTGGTTCCATACGGCCCTCATCTTTATAAAGGCTATGTTCTTTGCGTCCTATAGTAGGTTTAATGAGGGTAAGTTTCACCTTGTGCTTCCTAGTGTTTGTCCTTGTTTCTTTATGATTTCTCGATGGGATATTATGTTAGCTAGTAACGTAACACCTTTATCTAGCCATTTAGTTTGTTTCTCAATACTAAATATTCGGCTGGCTATAGAGGGGTAACTATAGAATTTTTGTTTAGCTTTAAAGCAAAGTTCAGTTAGGCGCTCTGCTGCTATCTTTTTTGGCTGAAAAATAGGGTCTCCATAACGATAGTAAGGATCAATCCACCAGTTAGCGGATAACAGTCGTTGTTCTTTTGCTAATCTTTTGTAGAGTCCTGATCCTGGCGTAGGCGTGAGAGGATTAAAATTAGCTATTTCTAGTTTGTTGGAAAGTGCAAATTCCAGACTTTGTTGGATGGTTTGCTCAGTATCTTCATCATAGCCAAACACAAAAGTACCATAAATATTAATGCCTCTATCATGTAATGATTTTACTACTCTGTCATAACTGCCTGCTACTTTGTTCCAAGGTTTAGCCATTTGTTTTAAGTTTTTAGGATTTAAACTTTCAAAGCCTATTAACACAAAGCGACAACCTGCTAATGCTAGTTTATCTAGGAGTTTTTCATCGCTAGCTACATCAATACTAATCTGACATCCCCAGCGTTTTTTTAGAGGGGTTAGCATTTTGAGTAAGGATTCTAGAATTACTCTACTAGCAAACAAGTTATCATCCACAAAGATAAAAAAACGGTTGGCTGGTAAGGTCAGTAATTCTGCTTTCAACTGGTCTAAAGGTCTTGCTCTTATTTGTTGTTGATAAAAACTTTGAATAGAGCAAAAATCACAAGCAAAGCGGCAACCACGAGTATATTGTATTAATTCAACAGGAGCATACTTTTTGCCTTGAAAAATACGTCTATCTATTAGGTAATTATCTAAGGGTAATTTATGATTTGCATAATAAATAGGTTGTAAATTGTTTTTTGCTAGATCATTAAGTAGCTGTTCCCAACTTCCTTCAGCATCTCCGATTATGACGCTATCAGCGTGTTGTAAAGCTTCTTGAGGTAAGAAACTAGGATGATAGCCACCCACTACGATGGTTATACCTTGTTTTCTATAATGATCTGCGAGTTGATAGCTACGTCTTGCTGTAAAGGTTTCTATTGAAATAGCAATTAAATCGGCTGCTATGCTAGTAGGGATTTTTTCCACTCTGTCATCATAAAAAATCACTTCATGGTGAGCCGCTCTAGCTGCAAGAATTGCCATTGCAAGGGGTGGCATGGCATCTGTTGCTCGATAGTCTCCCATATTGGGGCGTAGTAGCACTATTTTCATAAGATAGCTGCTTCTGGCTTAAGCCTAAGAGGTAGCCAGTTAGGATGAGACATTAGATCCACTCCATAGATAGTTGTTTGATAGGTTATAGCCTTTAATTTTTTTATAATATTTTTTAATAGTGGCTGATCTTTTGCTAAAGATAAAGTAAGAAGTCTCGTACGGCAATAATTGAGTGCATCTGTTAATAAAGGCAATAATAATTGTTCATCTGCAATTTGAAAAAAAGCTAAAAAAGTTTGATCTAATGTTTGTTTTATATTTGGTAATAAAGGTCTGCCAGTTAGTTGAGCGTATCCATTATAAAAAGGTCTGGCTAGTTTAACCAGTGGATGATATTGGTTAACCATTATTTGCTTAAAGGCTTGTTGGTTCCATAATACTGCACAGGCTGTTATTTTTTTATTTTGATAGTGTGCTAATACGGGTAATTTGGCTGCTTTTAGCCATGCTGGATCAAGATATGGGGCTAATTGATATTGTCTTGCTTGGTGGTTGTAGAAATTTACTACTGCTTGGTAATTTTGGGTAGGTTGCCATAAGTTATATGATTTGCTTTGTTGCTGGGCAATAACGAGGGTACAAAGCTCTCCTAATGGTCTATAGCTGGGTAAGCTGGCTAGGCCTTTTTCTAATAGTCTTTTAGCTACTTTGTTATCACTAGCAATGCTCGTATAGCAATAATCAGGGATATGCATGGATTGTCTAAGGTGGTCAAAACCAGCTTTGACTACTCGAATTTTATGTCGATAGGCAGGAGTTATTCTTAAGCTATTTAAATAACCTAATGTGTTAAGTTCACCATTGATAAAACCCTGATGTTTAGTAAGTTGGTAGCAACCTAAATAATTACCAGTCTCTTCTGCTAAGATAGGGTATTCTTGACCAAAATAATGTTGATGGGCTAAATAACGGGGTTGGCGCGTCATCAGCATATTTAGCCAGCCTTGCATGGCATTTTCTTCGAGGAGTTTTAAAAAATAGTTCTCATTAGTTGGGCTAACTGCTTGGAAGTTTATCATTTGACCTCTAATAATTGTCCTTGCCATGTTTCATCACCAAGCGGATAGCCATTACGAGAATTAATTTCATTTTTATGCAAGGCGTTTATAGGAAAGAAATTACGAAACATAAAAAAATCATTACGATTATGCCAGCTACGTTTGATAATAGATCGCCAACTATAGAAAGCTTTTCTTGCTGCTAGACAACCTTTAGTAATTTGCTCAGGGGCTAGCTGTTTAGGGAAAAAAGGTACTTCATTATAGCGGTAGTTATCATCTAGCCACCAATGTTGATATCTTAATTTATTTTCCTGTTGTAGCCTTTTGTAAAGAGGTGTTCCAGGAAAAGGAGTCATATGGTTAAAAGCAGCTATGTACATGCTTTCTTGTTGTGCAAAAGCCACTGCTTCATTAAAAGAGTTAGTCGTATCGTGATCATAGCCAAAGACAAAGGTTCCATAGACAGCTATGTTATGCTTTCTTAAATTCGCTAGTGCGATGGAAAAACCGCCTTGCATGGTGTTGAAACGTTTCTTCATCAGCTTTAAATTTTGTTCATTGAGAGATTCAAAACCTATTAATACTCCTTTACAGCCAGCTTTGGCTATCTCAGCTAAAAAGTTCTCATCATGAGCAGCATTAATGCTCATTTGGGTAATCCAACGAATCTTTAAATTGGCTAAATCTGGTAACCAAAGTTTGCTTTGCTCAATATTACCTGCAAAATTATCATCTACAAAAAAGAAGATTTTTTTAGTTGTTTTTTGTTCTGTTAATTCTTTTAATACTTGATCAGGATTACGACGGCGATAATTACGTTGGTAAAAGGTTTGAATAGCACAAAACTCACAAGGAAAGCGGCAGCCTCTGCCAGTCTCTATTAAACCTATAGGTAAATAACGTTTCCCTTTAAATAGACTTCGGTCGACTTTAACATTACTTAAATCAGTTTGCGTACCTCGATAAAGAGGTTTTAACGTGTTATGTTGTAGATCGTCTAATAATTCATGCCAATTCCCCTCTGCCTCGCCAGTCATTGTGGCATCAGCATAACGACTAGCCTCTTCTGGTACAAGGGTCACATGAAAACCACCCATTATCACAGGACTATTTCTTTTTCTATATTCACTAGCAATCTGATAAGCTCTTTTAGCTGTATAGGTTTCTACGGGAATCAATACTGCATCGGTCGCTTCATCATAGGGAATTTTCTCTAATCTATCATCATAAAAACGGGTTTCAATATTTTGCGGAGTAAGTCCTTTTAAAGTAGCTATAGGCAAAGGTTCCATTTGCCATGAGCGTAGATAGGATTCGTTATTACGATGCCCTATGGCCGGATGGATAAAGGTTAATTTCATGAGCTATTTACTTTGTAAAATAATCTTTGCTGGGCTTTGTCCAATGGGCCAGTCACAGGTATAAAATTTATGCAAATTATGAGCATAAAATCTATAGCCTAAATTAGCTGTTACAGCTAACAGTTGGAAGTTACCAGCGGCCCATAAGCGTTTAAAAATATTTTTATACTGATAAATTTTTTTCCATGCTCTTTCATGTCCATCTGCTAATTGTTTTACAGTCATTAATTTAGGCTTAAAGACAACATGTTGAGCATCATAGAGTGACCAGTCTTGGGTTAAAATACGTTTCTCTTGCTCCAATCTTTTATAGAGTGGGGTGCCAGGAAAAGGCGTTAATACAGAAAAGCGAGGTAAATCGATAGCTGCATCTATGGCTAGCTCAACGGTAGCATCAAACGTATCAGGGGTATCATGATCTAAGCCAAATACAAAGCAGCCTTGAATAGAAATACCCAATTTATGCAAAGTAGCTATTAATTCTTTATAGTTTACTGATGAATTAAACTTTTTACCTGCATCCCCTAGGCTACCGCTAGTAACAGTTTCTAAGCCAAGTAATAGACCTTTGCAGCCACTTTTGGCCATTAACTGCATTAGTTCTTGGTTGTGGGCAATAAGTACTGTGGATAGCCCAAACCATTGTACTTTTAGTGGGATAAGTGCAGTAAATAATTCTTTAGCATAATCTAAATCAGATACTAAATTTAAATCAACAAAGATTAACTTACGTTTACCCGTTTTATTAACAAATTGCCTGATGTCTTCTATCACCCAAGTAACTGGATGTTGGTATTGTTTACGCCCCCACGCAGTGGGTGCAACACAAAACTCACAATCATGTGCGCAAGAACGGGTAGCTTCGAAAACAGCTTGGGTTAGAAAATACTTGCGATTGAAGCGTTCTCTTTCAGGAAAGGGTAATGAAGTATCACTAAGATCAAAGCATTGACTTTGTTTATAGCAAGGTTGTAAGTTATTTGCAAAGAAGTCATAAATGAGTTGCGGCCAAGTTTTTTCAGCATAGCCTATGCAGATGGTATCAGCATGCTGGGCAGCTTCCTCTGGCATAAGCGTCACATGTGGCCCGCCTAGTATTACCTTAATTCCTCTGGCACGAAATTGATCTGCTAATTGATAGGCTCTTATAGCGGTGCCAGTAATAACTGTCAGGCCTATTAAATCAGCTTGTAAATCAGTAGGAATTTGCATAATTCCTTCATCTATTAAAGTGATTTCTATGGGTAGTTCTTTAGGAGTTAAGGCAGCTAAAGTAGTAAGAGTTAATGGTTGATAGCGGAGAGACTTTTTGAAAATGCCACCATTTGTTCTATATAAAGGCCCTTTGGGGGAAATGAGAACCATTTTCATTTTATGATTATTATAAGGATTTAATTTAGCCATCTTTAGCTACTACCTGTTTTAGCTTCTGTGCAATACCTCTATTATTACATAAACTAACGTTAAAGTAGCTATCTTTTATGGGCTAAATACCTTAACAATTTATTAGTGTAACCCCCTTTAATTAAATAACTATATAAATTTAATGAGAAATCTATTTAATAGCTAAAAAAAGTTTGCCAAGGTTCTTTTAGTAGTGCTGGTATTTTTATATCGCCTAATCTTTTCCCTTGTGCTAGCTGATAAGTCAAATAGCATTGGCTTGGATTATCTAACAATTGATAAGTTAAGGCTGATAATTGTTTTAGCTTTCTGGCATAAGCATATTGAGGATTATTACATAATGCTTGTTCTACGGAGGATAATAATGCTTTATTAATGTGCCAATACTCTTTATCTAATAATAAAGTGTAACCGCACTGCTGCTGGTTCGGGCATAGAGTAGCGAACCCCTTAATACTAGAAAGGCATTGGTTAACGAAACTTTCAGTAAGTTTTTCGCCGACTAAATCAGAAGTAATGCCTGTTCTACCTAAGAACTTTAAAATAGCTTTATCATCTTGATAGCCTAGACAGCTAATAATATCTCCAGTTAAATAACGGTACAGGCCACTATTAGTAGTTACTATCACTTGATAACTTGCTGCTGGTGTTAGTTCATGTGCTAGATAAAGTTGTCCTGTTTCAGTTAAAAACTCATAAAAATTTATCTCAGTACAAAGTAGTGACTTATTATGTTGATTGGGAGTGCTAATAGTAGCCTCAGTTGAGAGTAAGCCTTTGGGCTGTATAACTACATTGGGGAAGTAGTCTTGTAAAACCTTAGCTAATGAATTTGAGGAGGCATCTGTCCAGCAGCTAATTAGCGTTAAATGTGGCCACAGCTCTCTAGTTTTTCTATTAGTTAAAAAACTACCTAATCTTTTAGCTGCTGACTTATTAGGTGGTAACGAATGATTAGCTATAACTGTACCAAAGTTCAGTATGTTTAATAATGTTATACTGTGCCGATCTAATGCTTTCATTAGCTCAATAAGAAAGCTAGGGCTCCAAATGGAAATGAGCCTTAAGTCATCATGATATATTAGATAATAAAGAGTTAGTAATTGCCATTCTTCGACATTTTTGACCGCCCCTACTGTTAAGGGGACCGCTGATAACTTGAGAAAAGCAGATAGGTTTTCACGGCCTAGATAAAGAGCGTCTCCACCCCATATAGTAAAGCCTTGTTCGGTCAGTTGCGGTTTAGTAGTAGCTGGACTTAATGCCCAATAAACCGTACCAAACGTAAGATGATATTGATTAATTATTTGCGCTAGCCAACTTAATAACGCTTGTCTAAAATCAGCTAGACCTTGTGCTGAATAAGGGATAAGTTTACCACCACTAATACTTCCTCCGGTTCGCTCAAAGGCTATTACGTCTCCTTTAAATAATTGATCTTTTGCTCCTATTAATAATTTGTTAATCCAAGGTAATAGTGATTCATAGTCAATAATAGGTACTTTGGCCTGATAATCTGCAATAGTCTTAATACTTGCAAATTGATAAGTTTTACCGTAAACACTAGTTTGATTGGCTTGTAAACAGTAGCTTAACCACTGATATTGAGCTTCTTTCGTAGGCTTGGTTGTAGCGGTTAAATATTGTGCGAAATGTAACCAAGGATTAGTCATCTCGATAGTTAACCTGTGGATTTAAAAATAACGGTTTAAGGCGATGATGTATATTAGTTTCGCTTAATTCACATAAGCAGACTAATTCATGTCCTTGATAATAATAAGGGTTTTTATGGATAAAGAATTGAGCAGACACTTTTTGTTGTTCATAGGGAGTAAGTTTAGTTAATGGTTTTTTCAAATAGCCATAGTTACTTGGACATTCAACTATTCCCGTTTGAATATTATATAAGTTACCAAACTTTGCCACTGCGAGCTGGTCAGCTAATGCCTTTAACTTTGGTTGCTGGTTACGCCAATCGGGATAAAATTTTTGAGCAAATACCACTAAATATTTATAGGTTTTATATCCTTTAACTAGTAAAAACCAATAAAGCTGCTGAGTTGGATATGTTTGCTTTAATAGCCCCATGCGGCTAATCCAAGCAGTAGGTATGGATCGTTGTTGCCTATGTGCTGGTGCTACTATGGTATCACCAGAATAGATAATAATGTGTTGGAGAAATGGATAAACTTGGAGCGTAGTAAAACCAACTATTTGCTGATCATACTCTAAAAATAATACTTCATCTTTTGCAGCAAGATCTTGATAAAATTTTGCCTTATCACTACCTGCATAGTATTCAAAATAGAGATTAGCCATTTGTTGTTGTTTGATGGGGCTAATAGTAGCTACCCTTTGAAAATAGGTTTGATAAGTCATTGTAATACCTTTATTTCCCTTTAGCTGCAATGCTTTAGTTAATAAATCACCACAATAATAGGTTACTACTGAAAGTTAGATATAATAATTGGATA
>CALYQH010000027.1 GCA_945283395.1 uncultured Ventosimonas sp.
ATTCAAAGATATAGTCATACGTAACTTAACTATTAGAGGAGCTATTGAAGGTGACGCTGTGCCTCAGCTTTTAACCCCCAAACTAATAGACTTTTGGCGACTAGGTAAATTTCCTTTTGATAAATTAGTAAAATTTTATAAACCTGAGGCCATTAAGCAAGCTTTTGCTGACTCAAAATCTGGTAAAGTCATTAAACCAGTCATAGTTTTTGACCAAAATTATCTAGGTAAATAAATATATAACCCTTTCAGAAGGCTATCTATATAATTTATTTTATTAAATCAGATTATATATCCGCATTTTTAACAGTTAATTATCTATCCTAACCAAAATTAGCCTTTTGTTTAAACTACTTGATGGTATTTTGGGAAAGATTTTATTCTATATTCTAACAAATCAATAATAAGCCAAAAACATATAATTTAAGCAAACTCGACTATAGCTATAATAATGATAGTGTATTATTCATTTCTACAAACAAGCCTGAAAATAGCATCTTAAGTTATGACATGCCTAATAATACTATCAACATACGTTGCTATCTTGACGACTACATGCTGCTATATGCCATGACTTAAATTATTTCTTATTCAACAATTGTTGGCTAACAGTTGTTAGTTAACTTGATGGACCTATATTGTCTCTAAAATAGAACATAAGTCCATCAATTCTTTTAGAATATACTATCTAACTTTGAAGGCTGTTGATAGCAAATTGTATGCTTATAAAATAATCTTCAATTACATATGAGAAATAATAGCTTCACCAAATTGAGAACAAGAAAGCAATTTAGCTCCTTGCATTAACCGCTCAAAATCATAAGTAACTGTTTTTGCAGCAATCGCACCATCAATACCTTTAATAATAAGATCAGCAGCTTCTATCCAGCCAATGTGGCGCAACATCATTTCACCTGAAAGAATAATGGAACCTGGATTTACCTTGTCCTGTCCAGCATACTTAGGAGCAGTACCATGAGTAGCTTCAAACATAGCTACAGAATCTGAAAGATTTGCTCCAGGGGCAATACCAATACCTCCTACTTCGGCGGCTAATGCGTCAGAAATATAATCACCATTTAAGTTTAGAGTTGCTATCACATCATATTCAGCTGGCCGCAATAAAATTTGCTGTAACATAGCATCTGCAATCATATCTTTAATAATGATTTTCTTGCCTGTCTTTGGATTGTTAATTTGCATCCAAGGGCCACCATCTAGTAATTGAGCACCAAACTCCTTAGTTGCAACTTCATAACCCCAATCTTTGAAAGCACCTTCAGTGAACTTCATAATGTTACCCTTATGGACAAACGTTAAAGAGTCACGATCATTATTAATAGTATACTCAATAGCTTTACGAACTAGACGTTTAGTACCTTCTTCAGATACAGGTTTAATACCTATGCCACAATGTTCAGGAAAACGGATCTTTTTTACACCCATTTCTTTTGTTAAGAATTCTATTACTTTCTTAGCTTCGGCTGAGTCGGCTTTCCATTCGACACCTGCATAAATATCTTCCGAATTTTCACGAAAAATCACCATATCAACTAATTCGGGTGCTTTTACAGGACTAGGTACACCTTTGAACCAACGAACAGGGCGTAAACAAACATAAAGATCTAACTGTTGACGTAATGCTACATTTAAAGAACGAATCCCACCTCCTACTGGTGTAGTTAAAGGACCTTTGATAGACACCACATAGTCGCGAACTGCAGCTAAAGTTTCATCAGGAAGCCAAGTATCTTTGTCATAAACATGAGTAGCTTTTTCACCAGCATAAACTTCCATCCATTCAATTTGTCGTTTGCTTGCATAAGCCTTTTTAACAGCAGCATCTACAACTTTGAGCATAACAGGGCTAATATCAACCCCTATACCATCACCTTCAATAAAAGGAATAATAGGACTATCAGGTACATTGAGAGAAAAATCTTTATTAATAGTTATCTTTTGGCCATTGGCTGGAACTTTGATTTTAGACATTACTAAACTCCGTTGTTTTATTATGTATGAATAAGATGCATGAAATTACAGACAATTTCTTTATAAAAAAATTCTATTTACAAAATTAGCCATCAATGCTCAAATTAGTAACTAATTTTATCGTTCCTACCTAGAATGTCATGCATTGTATGATTTAAACTGTAGACTAATGATTATATCATCTAAATAACTTTCAGTGAGGAAATTATGCGCTTTCTCCCCCATGTAACAGTCGCTACCATAGTAGAAGACCAGGGGCGTTTTCTAATGGTTGAAGAAATTAAACAAAATCGCCATGTAATCAATCAACCCGCTGGCCACTTAGAACCTAACGAAACCCTTCTAGCGGCGGCCTTAAGAGAAACTCTTGAAGAAACGGCTTGGCAGGTAGAATTGACAGGGGTAGTAGGGATATATTTATTTACTGGTGATAATGGTATTAATTATCAACGCATTTGCTTTGCTGCTAAGCCTATTCAACATTTTCCACAAAGAACTTTGGATGAAGGTATTGTACAAGCTTTATGGCTAACTAGAGAACAATTACTAACAGAACAGCAAAAATGGCGCCATATGATAATAATGACTTGCATTAATGATTACTTATCAGATCATATTTATCCATTATCCCTTATTCATTGTTAAATTTCTGTTAAAATACTCATTTTTAGCTGTATAACTAATATATTATGAAATACGATTTTACAAATACCCGTGTAATGGTCGGCATGTCTGGTGGTGTTGACTCTTCGGTTTCAGCTCTTTTACTTAAGCAACAAGGTTACCAAGTAGAAGGACTATTTATGAAAAATTGGGAAGAGGATGATGGAACAGAGTATTGTACAGCTAAGCAAGATCTAGCCGATGCCCAGGCCGTATGTGATAAACTAAAAATCAAACTACATACTGCCAATTTTGCGGCCCAATATTGGGATAATGTATTTGAACATTTTCTAGCAGAGTATAAAGCAGGTCGCACCCCGAATCCCGATATACTTTGCAATAGAGAAATTAAGTTTAAAGCCTTTTTAGATTATGCTCTAATGTTAGGTGCTGATTTAATAGCTACAGGACATTATGTCAGGCGTCGAGATGAGCATGCACAAACTTTACTATTGAAAGGACTAGATCCTAATAAAGATCAGAGCTATTTTCTTCATGCGGTAGCAGGTAAGCAACTAGCTAAAAGTTTATTTCCGGTCGGGGAATTAACAAAGCCCCAAGTTAGAGCTATAGCCAATCAATATAATTTAGCTACTGCTAAAAAGAAAGATTCTACAGGCATCTGCTTTATAGGTGAAAGGCGCTTTACTGACTTTTTGAAGCAATATTTACCTGCTCAGCCTGGTAATATTGAGACTATTAGTGGTGAGGTAATAGGCCAACATCATGGTCTTATGTACCATACCATAGGCCAAAGACAAGGATTGGGTATAGGGGGGTTAAAAAATGCCTCTGAAGAGGCTTGGTATGTAATAGCTAAGGATTTACAGCGCAATGTTTTAATCATAGGTCAGGGTAATAATAACCCCTATTTATTTGCCAATGCTCTAACCTGTCAAGACATTTATTGGGTTAATCCTATTAACCTTAGCAACCCCTTACAATTAACAGCTAAAGTAAGATACCGGCAGGCTGACCAAGTTTGTACTTTAACTCAAACAATGACAGGCTATCATATAAGTTTCGCTGAACCGCAACGTGCGGTGACGCCTGGCCAATCAGTAGTACTCTATCTAGGAGAAATCTGCCTAGGAGGAGGAATCATTAAAACCGTAGATCCAGCTCCATTAACACTTATCAAAGAACAACGCCATGACTAGACAACATGAACAACTCATTGCCTTAGCAGGTGTATTCACGGCTTCCATACAGGTAGATAAATTAGCTAAAATAGGTCAAATAGACGGACCTGTTGTAGAATGTTTAATCAACAGTATATTAAATACAAATCCACAAAGCACTTTAGAAATTTATAATTATAACGATATTGAGCTGTTTGCTGG
The DNA here is from genome assembly GCA_945283395.1 of uncultured Ventosimonas sp. Taxonomy (GTDB): domain Bacteria; phylum Pseudomonadota; class Gammaproteobacteria; order Pseudomonadales; family Pseudomonadaceae; genus Entomomonas. The sequence goes on from CALYQH010000027.1 coordinate 3,999, forward strand.
TTATCAATTTTTAGCTAAGTTTCTAGCACGTAATACCAGTATTTCTCGAGAAGTATTGCGCTATGGCTTATCGTTACTTATGCTCGAACGTAAACTTAGTCACAATAAGAATATGCTAACTACTGTAGCTAAACGTTTGGAACAAATTAAAGATAAAGTTAGGCATTTTGGGATTCTGCATGATAATGTAATAGCCGCTTGTGGCAGTTTATATGAAGATACTATTAGCACTTTCAATCGACGAATAAAAGTTATGGGAGATATTACTTATTTGCAACAACCTAGTGCTGCTGCTCAAATTCGCACATTGTTATTAACCGGAATTAGATCAGCTATGCTTTGGTATCAATTAGGTGGAAGACGTTGGCAGTTAATCTTTAAGCGAAAAAAACTGTTAGCAGATATATTACAACGATTAAATCATTAATTTTTGAGTATCCATATCCCTAAAACTCTATTGCCTACATTACTCACAATTGAAATTAACTCCTTAGATTAAGGCGTTTCAATAATCTCGCCAAATTGGCTCTATTAACGCCTAATTCCCGCGCAGTTGCTGATAAATTACCGCCATGGACTTCTAATCTTTCGCTAATATAATGTCTTAAAAAATCATCTTGTATTGTTCGCAAATCTTTATTAATTGTTTTGATAGCTTGATTAGAATGGGTTATTTTCAGCTTACTGAACTGGTCAACCAATTGTAAATCTTCACTCATAATGGATAAGATAATTTGTTTATTATCCATTAGTACTTTACTTAATGCTTGTAATGATGCACGAGCAATCACATGTTCTAACTCTCGCACATTGCCAGGCCATGAATAGGCTAATAAACAAGCTTGTGCAGATGGTTCCAAACGTAATGCTCTTAATCCTAAACGAGAACGATTTTGCTCTATAAAAAAACCTGCCAGTAATAAAATATCATTACCTCTATCTCTTAGAGGAGGCACCAACATAGGATAAACACTTAATCTATGATATAAATCAGCACGGAAACGGCCTTCCTTAACTTCTTTAGCCAAATCTCTATTAGTAGCAGCAATAATTCTTACATCTACATGTAAATCAGTATCGGCTCCTATACGTTGTAATTGGCCATTTTGTAATACCCGTAATAACTTGGCTTGAGCATGCAAAGGTAGCTCTCCTACCTCATCTAAAAATAATGTTCCTTTATGGGCTTGCTCAAATTTGCCTGCCCTATCACTGATAGCGCCTGAAAACGCTCCCCGCACATGACCAAATAATTCACTTTCCATTAAATTTTCAGGCAAGGCTGCACAATTGACAGACACCAATGGTCGCTGATTTCTTTTAGAAGCATTATGAATTGCATGAGCTACTAATTCTTTACCTACCCCAGTTTCACCACTAATTAGAACTGTCAAATCACTAGTAGCTACTAGCTCGACCTCTTTCTTCAATTTTAAGAAAGGTTCACTTTGTCCTATCCAAGACTCTGTAGGACTATTGATAGCTAAACGATAAGATTCTGCTCTATCACACTCTTGTTTGGCTTGAAATGTTAATGCTTCAATACGCTCGGCTACATTCACTGTAGCAACAGTTAAACTTGCTAATAATGTAAGTAAATCTGCATCTAGCTGGTCAAAACGACCAGCCTCTAAAGCATCTAAAGTTAATAATCCCCATCTTTTACCATGATGGAATAGAGTACACCCCATGCAGTCATGTACTTCCAAATGCTCTGCAATGACACCATTCACTAAACCATCGTAAGGATCAGCTAGTGGGCTATTACTAGGAAAACGTATAGGTTTATCTGAATTTAAAAAAATTTGAAAACGAGGATGGTCACTAATAACAAAACGTCTACCTAAGGTGTCTTCAGATAAACCAGTCACAGCTAATGGAATTAAATAATCTCCATTCAAACGAAGCAAAGCAACAGCATCACCATTTACTAACTGACTAATGGTAGTTAGTAATCTATGATAACGTTTGCTAGTAGGCATTTCTAAAGAAAGATCATCTACTAACGAACTTATCGTGTTAAGCCATGATGAAGTTGTCATAATTAATTTTTAGTCTTTTTGATATATTAAAATTGTAGCATAATGATGCATATTCAATTATTAATTACCAAATTAATATGCTATTTACTTTAGATAACTAATGTAACTTCTTTTATGTTAGCAATTGATTACCAATATCAACCAATCAAACTTTGTTTATTTAGTCTAAGAACAATTTTTAGTTTACATCTTGTTCAAATAAAAATAACAGCGAGGTAAATAATTATCTAGTGACTCTACTCAAAAAAGGAAATATTACATATATTTTAGTAGATAATAGAAAGGGTCAACTGGCCCATTTGCTATAAATTTAGATTATATAGGAAGCAAATATTTAATAAATTTTTTAACAATATAACTAATAATGCACAGCGAACTATAGTAACTTATAAACTTCCTATGGAGTCAGGAATCACTTTAAGCCATTTAAAGATGTAGAAAAATTAATAATGAAGCCATTATCAGCTAATCTTTGCCTGATAACAAGTTTACAGCTCTACATTTTATAGATAATCTGAATTTTCACGAGAAATGTTTCATACAATTGTATGAAGGCTTGCTAAAGCAGCTTAAGCTCTTTGATACAACAACGCTATCTGCCAACTAATAGATGCCTTCATACACTTTATAGCTTTTATCAAACCTAAATTTTATAAAATACTTAAAGGATATTGTACTATTAATCTTAATTCGTCTAAATTATCTCTACCGTGGGGATTGTGATAGCCATTAACTGAATCATCTGTTCCCCCTCCAAAATTAGAGCGATAAGCAGCATGCCGCAAAGTAAAACTTAGATCTTTAGCTTTTCCTTCTGGGATCGTATAAGATAATTCGATATCTCTTTCCCATGCCTTACCATTGCGGCGATAATTATCATTTTCATTAGTAGCATTACTACCTTTGACATAAAGCACAGCAAAATTTAGCCCTGGAATACCGTAAGTTTCGAAATCTAAATCGTAACGAGCTTGCCATGAATGTTGGTTTTCAAAATTGAAATCGCTATATTGCACAGAGTTAGCGACAGCAATAGCTCCACCACCATCTACATCATAAGGGAAACCACTACGACCTAATGAACCAGTACCTGAGTTACGTTGATAAGCAACAGTAAAAGTATGAGCTTTATAGGTATAAGCAGCTGACAAACTCCATAAATCTGAATTGATACGTCTGTTATCAACATTTTCCCTTAACGCATCAGCATAGCCTCTACCAATACTCTTTGTCTGATACCAATTGACATCAAACTCAATAGCATTATCTTTATTAAATTCATACGAATAATTTAAATTAGTATAATACTTTCTCCAAAAGTCCTTATTTCGAGAAGCATAAACCTTTCCTGAAAATTCATCCGTAAATTGATATTCTAGACCGGCAAAATAGACTCTTTGCAATGTTTTTCCTTTTTCATCAAACTCACTATCCATTGCCACCGAATCTTGATGAGAAAATTCTTGCCCTCTTAATGCTGTGAAATACCCAGCATTGATCGTTAACTTATCTATTTCTTGGCTTGTTAGCATAAAACCAGTAGCATCTTCTGGTAACAATTTATCATCTATCCCCTGAGTAGCAAATACTGGAGTATCTACAAACATTTGGCCATACTTTAATTCTGTTTTGGAAATTCGCATCTTGACAGAAGGAGCCAATTTCGACACATTATCTTGCGGTCTACCATTCCTTCCATCGGCTGGGAATAGTCCATTATTACCATCTCCAGATCTTCCTCTGCCTCCATCTAACTTATAAGCAGTCATGCCTATTACATCTATCCCAAATCCAACGGTTCCTTCAGTATAACCAGATTGATAAATACCTATTAAACTTGTTCCAAAATCCTTTGCATGTCCTCTATCTTTTTCAGGTTTAGCATAACCACCAGAGGGATAAAAACCACCATGGCGTGCATTACTGATCATGTACATAGTTCTACTTATAACGTCTAATTTACTATCTTTAACGAACCCTTCAGAATCTTTTTGACTTGGTGTATCTTCTGCTAATACTCCTCCAGAAATACAGAATAGCCCTATAGCATAAAGCAAATATTTTTTCTGTAACTTCATAACAACCCTCCACTTAAGGGTAGTGGTTTAAAAAAATGTAATAATTTATGTAATTATTGTCAATTGCAATATATAGCAGAAAAAAACAAATGTAAATGATAACCATTACAATCAAATACATTTATTAGTCCCATTCATTCTTTATTAATATACAAAATAATCAATTTATTTAATTAGACGTAAAATCCCTATAAAAAAAGGAACTATTAGTTCCTTTTTATGCATTCCTATAATCATACTATTTTGCGTCATACTGTCTCAAAATAGCATACATATCATCTTTTAACTTTAATTTTTCTTTTTTTAACGTTTCAATTTCTGAATCAGAAACATAACTTTTTTCTAGATTTTTAATTTTTTGATCAAGTTCATTATGCTTTTCAAATAATTTAGCAAAATGTGCATCTTCAGCTTTTAATTTAGTAATTAAGTCACGATATTCTGGAAACATGATAAATTTTCCCTACAAAATAATTTAATTAGTGATAATAATATAACTTATTTTTAAAATCCATTAATTAGTACTAATACTATATAATTAATAACAAAACTAATAATAGATCGGTAAAACCTTTCTCTGCGATATAGTAAAAGCTTGATTATTTTTTGCGTTTACTAGTCCCAGTGATATTACCTAATATACCACGAATAATGCCGTTGGTCAGTTGCTTAGTCGCTTGTAACGACGCTTTTTGTACCAACCCTTGGTATTTTCCGCCGCGTGGTCCAGTCTTACCAAATAAAAATTCTTTTATACTGCTGAACAAACCTCCTTCCTCATCTTTAATTTCGACTTTATTAGTTATCAATTTTCTCTCCCTTTGGCTTGTAGTAGAAGATTTTGATAATAACTCATAGGCTGACTCTCTGTCTATTGCCTTATTGTACTTACTAAATAAGTTTGAACTCGCTGTTAACTGACTCCGTTCCTCTTGAGTCAATATTCCCATTTTGGAACATGGAGCTATTACAGAAGCTCTTTCCACCAAACAAGGTACACCTTTAGCATCTAAAAATGAGACTAAAGCTTCTCCTACAGCCAACTCACTGATAATCTGCTCAGCATTACACGCGGGATTACTTCGCATTGTTTGCGCCGCAGCTTTGACTGCTTTTTGGTCCCGCACTGAAAAAGCTCTTAATGCGTGTTGAACTCTATTTCCCAACTGTCCTAAAATACGATCAGGAATATCTAGCGGATTTTGAGTTACGAAAAATATACCTACCCCTTTGGAACGTATTAATCTTATAACCTGTTCAATTTTTTCTAATAATGCATTATTAGCATTACTAAAGAGTAAGTGGGCTTCATCAAAGAAAAATACTAACTTAGGCTTAGCAAGATCACCAACTTCTGGAAGGCTCTCATAAAATTCAGATAATAACCATAATAAAAAAATAGAATATAATATAGGTAAATTATAGAGTTTATCAGCCACTAAAATATTTACTAGCCCTTCGCCTTGGTCATTAGTAAGCATTAAATCTTTTACTTCTAAC
>CALYQH010000028.1 GCA_945283395.1 uncultured Ventosimonas sp.
TCCTAGCTGCTTGAGCATTTTTCAAAGTTTCCAAAGTACCAAAAGATTTACTTGATACGATAAATAAAGTAGTTTCTGCGTTTAAGTCATTAACTACCTCATTAAATTCACTACCGTCTATATTGGCTAAATAATGGCAAGTTACCCCTTTTTGAGCAAAAGGTAATAACCCTTCTGACACTAATTTAGGACCTAAAAATGAACCACCTATCCCAATATTCACTACATCGGTAATAGCTTTATTAGTATAGCCCCGCCATAGCCCATTATGAATATTATTTACTAATACTGTCATTTGGTTTAGTACATGATGTACTTCAGGCATAATATCTTTTCCATTTACTACTACCTGATCACCAAACGGCCTTCTAAGCGCGGTATGCAATGCTGCCCTATTTTCTGAAGCATTAACCAATTTCCCTGTAAATAAATCCTTTCTTGCTTCTGCCAACCCAACTTCTTTGACTAAATTAACTAGTAAAGACACTGTTTGTTGGTTAATTAAATTCTTTGAATAATCAAACAATAAGCCCGTATCATCAATCGAGAAATCAGTAAACCTATTAGGATTTTCTCGAAAAGCTGCCTTCATATTAAAATTTTTCATCTGTTCATAATGTTTAACTAGTGCTTGCCAACTAGGCAACTTAGTTACATTACTAGGTTGAATATAGTAAGGCATTGTCATAATGATCCCTTGCTGATAAATAATTAAGTTTATTATAAAATAAATTTTACGGTTTTTATTAGACAGAATAATTAATTATAGTTTTATTGGGTTAAGCATTTTAATAATTAGTTAACCTACATGATTAAACACATAAATAAGCTAAATTTGGCTTTTTCTATTGATTTTAATAAATATTATAGTGTGTTTTAGTTAACAAAAAAAACTTCTCCAAGTAGAGAAGTTTAAAATGCCAAAAGATTAATATTAAATCCTTACCTTAAATAAGCTTAATACTACTAACCACAATGCATACCTCCTGTTACACCAAACACCTCCGCGGTAATATAACTAGATTCTTGAGAAGCTAAAAACACATATAAACTTGATAACTCAACAGGTTGACCAGCTCTACCAATAGGTGTAGTTACACCAAAGTCACAAATTACATCTTGTGGTTGTCCGCCACATATTTGTAAAGGTGTCCAGATTGGTCCTGGGGCAACTATATTCACTCTAATTCCTTTGTGGGCAATTTGTTTAGCCAATGCTCTACTAAAAGCAATAATGGCTGCTTTAGTAGAGGCATAGTCTAATAAAAAGCCATCAGGTAAATAATTTTGATTTGACGAAGTGGTAATAATAGTAGATCCTTTGGGAAGGTGAGGTAAGGCTGCTTTAATTGTCCAAAACAAAGAAAACACATTTATTTCAAAAGTTTTGCGTATTTGCTCAGTAGATAATTTTAAAATATCTTCTACATGCTGTTGTTTACCCGCTACCAGCGCTAATATATCTAAGCCTCCTAGTCCAGTTCTAGCTTCTTCGACTAATTTTTTATTAAAAGCTTCTTCACTTAAATCACCAGGAATGAGTATTGCCTTGCGCCCTAATGATTTAATGACTTCTGCCACCTCCTCAGCATCACTTTGCTCCTCAGGAAGATAGTTAATAGCAACATCTGCCCCTTCTTTTGCATAGGCTATCGCTGCTGCCCTGCCTATTCCTGAATCACCACCTGTTACTAATGCTTTACGTCCTGTTAATTTATTACTACCCTTATAGGTCTTTTCTCCACAATCAGGTATGGGTTGCATTTTAGACTGAATACCTGGTGGCGTTTGGGGCTGTTTGGCAAACTTATCATGATAAAATTCGGTTGTTGGGTCTTGCATAGTATAAATATCTTGCTGTGACATTATCGGCTTACCTCGCTATCAATTTTCATAATCAATCTCTGAGTCAACATGAGTGCTACTTCTTCAAACTATCAAAATTATCAGATAGCTAGTATTAGACCTTTGTCTTTTGAAAACCCAAAGGTTTTAGTGAATAATTTCCATATCAACTTATAATTTATTTACTTGTAGAGATACCTAATATGGCTAAATACCAAGTAAAAATGGTATTAGATATTCACGCTCAACTTGCCGAATGCCCTACATGGTCGGTTAAAGAGCAAGCATTATATTTTGTAGATATATTGTCAAATATCATCCATCGCTATGAGCCCACAACAGCAAGGCATTCAACTATTGCAGTTCATGAGAACATTGGTAGTTTCGGGCTAAGAGAACAAGGTGGTTTTGTTGCTGCTATGCGCTCAGGTATATTCTTGCTTGATGCAACAGGTAATATGGAAAGGCAAATTGCTAAAAATCCAACAGGTTCTGAGGATAGTCGTTTTAATGATGGCAAAGTAGATCCTTGGGGCCGTTTTTGGTGTGGTACACTTTGGGAAACAGATCACCAAGCGAATTCGGTATTTTGCTATTTAGATGAAAATTTCAAATTGCATCATGTTGTTGAGAACTTAGAAATCACCAATGGGCTAGCTTTTTCTCCCGATAAAAAATGGTTCTATTTTACTGACACTCCTCACCATGTACTCTATCGTCAAGCTCTAGATCCCCAGCATGGACAACCACTAGGAAAAAAACAAATCGTCAAACTTTTCAATAAATCGGGTTACCACGGCCAACCTGATGGAGCTGCGTTTGATGAAGAAGGCTGTTATTGGTCGGCACAATTTGCTGATGGGTGTATTTTCAGACTATCTGCTTGTGGCGAATTATTAGATGAAATTAAATTACCGGTTAAATGGCCTACCATGATTACCTTTGGGGACAAAGATTTAAAAACTCTCTACATTACAACCTCAAGAGAAAATTTATCAGCTGAGCAATTAAATCAATACCCAAAAGCAGGTAATTTATTCTCTGTTAAAGTCAATGTAGCAGGGCTTGCTACCTATATGTTTAAAGGATAGCGAATTTAAAATAAAACTATTTAATACTATTAACCCCCCATAAAATAATTGTCTAACCTAACCTTTTTTTACTTGGTAGGAAAGTTCCTTAACCTTAAGTCTTAAATTTTAACTTTCAAAAAAAAGGGGCTAAAAAAAATTACTTTTAATAGCAGTAATAACCATAATTATTACTGTGAATATTAAAGAAGACCTAACATCACCTTTTTAGAGTTCTTTTACTCGCAATTCTTTTGGCATTGAAAAAGTAATATTTTCAGGGCGACCTTCTAGCTCTTTGACCTCATCGGCTCCCCAATTTTGCAACTGATTAATAACATCTTGGACTAAGATTTCTGGAGCTGAGGCCCCTGCTGTGATGCCTATGGTCATCTCTGGTGTAAACCAATCCCTAGCTAAATCTTGGACGCCATCTATTAAATAAGCTTTAGTACCCATCCGCTCAGAAAGTTCTCTTAATCTATTGGAATTAGAACTATTAGGACTACCTACTACTAATACCAAATCACAGCCACTGGCTAAAGCCTTAACTGCATCTTGCCTATTCTGGGTAGCATAACAAATATCATTTTTGCGCGGGCCATTAATTGCTGGAAACTTCAATCTCAAAGCATCTATTACTTTTGCAGTATCGTCCATAGATAAAGTAGTCTGGGTGACATACGCTAGAGTTTGTGGATTTTTAACTTCTAACATTTGAACATCTTGTTCATTTTCTACTAAATAGATAGCACCTCCTAGGCTTTTATCGTATTGTCCCATAGTTCCTTCTACTTCAGGATGCCCCGCATGGCCTATCAAAATACATTCTTGACCTTTTTGACTATAACGTACAACCTCCATATGTACTTTAGTTACCAATGGGCAAGTAGCATTAAAGACTTTTAATCTCCTACGGTCTGCTTCCGCTTGTACCGTTTTAGAAACACCGTGTGCGCTAAAGATAACAATATTGCCATCAGGAACTTGATCTAATTCTTCGACAAATACTGCGCCTCTATTTCTTAGATTTTCTACTACAAATCTATTATGAACTACCTCATGACGTACATAAATAGGGGGTTCAAATAAATCTAATGCCTTATTCACTATTTCAATGGCTCTATCCACCCCTGCACAAAAACCTCGTGGATTAGCTAACTGGATTCGCATTATGCTGTCCTATAATTATTACTCTTCATCGAACTCATACATCCCCGCTGCTAAATTCTCAAAGCGTGTATATTTACCAAGAAAGGCTAATCTCACGGTACCTATAGGGCCATTACGCTGTTTACCAATAATAATCTCAGCGATTCCCTTATGCTCCGTTTCAGAGTGGTAGACCTCATCGCGATAGACAAACATAATGACATCTGCATCCTGCTCAATTGCTCCCGACTCACGAAGATCCGCATTAACTGGGCGCTTATTAGGGCGACTTTCTAACGAACGGTTTAATTGAGACAGTGCCACCACAGGACAATTAAACTCTTTTGCTAATGCCTTTAATGAACGAGATATTTCGGAAATCTCATTCGTTCTATTTTCGCTATTACAGCCACCTAATTGCATTAATTGTAAATAATCCACCATTATAAGAGCTATTTCTCCATGCTCTCTTGCTAACCGTCGAGTTCTTGAACGCATTTCAGATGGGGTAATGCCTGCGGTATCGTCTATAAATAATTTACGTTCATTCAATAAGTTTATAGCAGATGTTAACCTTGGCCAATCATCTTCATCTAACCGACCTGTTCTAATTTTTCCCTGCTCGATGCGCCCTAAAGAAGAAAGCATCCGCATAGCCAATGATTCAGCTGGCATTTCTAGGGAATAAACCAAGACAACTTTATCAGTTCTTAACACGGTATTTTCTACTATATTCATAGCGAAAGAGGTTTTACCCATTGAAGGACGACCAGCCACTATCACTAAATCAGCAGGTTGCAAGCCATGAGTTTTGTCATCTAAATCGCTAAAACCTGTCGAAACACCTGTTAAAGGATCATTAGAATTAAATAATGTATCAATACGATCAACTGTTTTCGAAAGAATATCATTAATAGCTTCTGGCCCACCTGTTTTTGGCCTTCCTTCAGCAATTTGAAAAATCAATCTTTCAGCATCATCTAAGATTTCATCACCAGTACGACCTTTGGTCAGATAGGCACTATCAGCTATTTCATTACTCACCGTAATGAGCTGTCTTAAAGTGGCTCGCTCTCTAATTATATGAGCATAGGCACGAATATTAGCTACTGAAGGAATATTACGCGCTAGCTCCCCTAAGTAAGCTAATCCTCCTACTTGCTCAGACACCCCTTCTTTATCTAATTGTTCTGACAATGTCACTACATCAAAAGGTTGATTACGCTCAGCAAGTTTAGCTATGGCGCGAAAAATAAGTCTATGGTCATGCCTATAAAAATCATTATCAGATACTAAATCTTCCACCCTATCCCAAGTATTATTGTCTAACATAATACCTCCCAATACCGCTTGCTCAGCTTCTATCGAGTGAGGCGGAATCTTCAGAGATGAGGTTTCTGCATCAAATTGTTCAACGACTGAATTAACCATATAACTTTCTTAATAACTCTAAAAATAAAAGGCACGTTAACGCAAAAACGATAACGTGCCTATTATATTTTATATCAACTCTTAATAAGTAGTATAAATTAACCAGCAACTACGATTAATTTGATAGTTGCATTTACATCTGAGTGCAAATGTAAGTCAACATTGTATTCACCGGTATGACGGATAGTCCCGTTAGGTAAACGTATCTCGCTCTTATGTACCTCAATACCTGCATTATGAGTTAATACTTCTGAAATATCATAAGTGCCAATAGAGCCGAACAATTTACCTTCATCACCTGCGTTAGCAGTAATGGAGATTTCTAGCTCATTTAACTTAGCGGCGCGGGCTTTAGCAGCAGCTAATTTTTCAGCTGCTAATCGTTCAAGCTCAGCACGACGGGCTTCAAAGATTTTTATATTTGCTGGCGTAGCCATGGTTGCCTTACCTTGCGGTAACAAGAAATTACGGCCATAGCCAGCTTTTACAGTTACCTTATCACCTAGGTTACCAAGGTTTTCTACTTTATCTAATAGGATGACTTCCATTTAAGTCTTACCTCACATTTTTCAATCTTGTTAGTTTTTATCAAGAAGATACTTTACTAGGTATCTTTCTTAAATTTAAAAAACTATCAATAATAGCCAATATTACTAATAAAGGATAAAAAGCCAAAAAAGCTATGATAAATAAGGTATAAAAAATAACTATACCCATATTCATTCCACTCTTAGCAAGCATAGTATGTACTAACGACAAACCAGCAAACGCCAAAGGTATACTGCATAAAAACGTTAATACTAGCAAAGAGTTAAGGATACTAGGAACAATTAACATACCTATTACTAAAGCTGTCATTATACCTATAGGTATTCTCAGCTGATAAAATTCATTCCAAAAACCACCTGGGTTATATAGCAAAGATTGCCAATAACGGCCAAGCATTAAACTTACTATAGCTAAACCCTGCATACCTATTGTATAAAACAGAGGGATCACCATAGGGGTAGTTACTTTTACCATTTCTATACTTTGCTCAGCAGTTATTTGATTAGATTCTTGCAAGATGTTAGGCAATTGTTGCGCAAAACTAGTGGTCATCATAACAATTATATGAGTTGGATAAAAGTAGAATATCCAATAACAAACAATACTTAACAATACACTTACTACTAATACATACACCCAAGATACTGTTATTCGCAATACATAGGCTAAAACTAAAGCGCTTATCAGTACAAAAAATGGTAGTGGTTTATCGAAATACCAGCTCACCAATCCTATTACTAATCCCACAAGAGCAATAGGTAAAACTTGATTAATGCCTCTTCTTAATAACACTAAACTCGCTGCGGCTGCCCCAATCCAAAATAGGTCTGGAAAAACCATAATAGCTACTACCAACATAGCCTGCATACGTCCCCGCATTATAAATTCAGCTATAGAACGCATGACTTTTATCCTTTACTTTATGAAAACAACCAATAATTAACGATCGTGACCATCAATATAAGGTATTAAAGCTAGATAACGCGCACGTTTGATAGCAGTAGCTAATTGCCGTTGATATTTAGCTTTTGTTCCTGTAATACGGCTAGGAACGATTTTACCTGTTTCAGTAATGTATGCTTTTAATGTATTCAAATCTTTGTAATCGATCTCTTGCACGCCTTCAGCTGTAAAGCGGCAAAATTTACGACGACGGAAAAAACGTGCCATAATAGTGGCTCCTCAATTAGTCTTGCAATTATTCTTCGTCAGAAGCTTCAACTTCTTCTAACAGCTCATCTTCTTCAATGTCATCTTGTTCTTCAAGAATCACATCGTCACGGCGGCGTTCACGAGAATTACGATTTTCTTCAGCCTTAACAATATCAGATTGTTCTGTAATAGCTTCATCACGGCGAATGATTAAATTACGGATAACAGCATCGTTGTAACGGAAGTTGTCTTCGATCTCAGCTAATGCTTTGGCACCACATTCAATATTTAATAAAACATAGTGAGCTTTATGAACATTATTGATTGAGTAAGCTAATTGACGGCGACCCCAGTCTTCAAAACGGTGAATTTTACCACCATCTTCTTCAATAATTTTTTTATAACGCTCAACCATTCCAGGAACTTGTTCACTTTGGTCTGGATGAACTAAAAACACGATTTCGTAATGACGCATATACGCTCCTTACGGATTGTAGCCTGTTACTTGTAATCAGCAAGTAATCAAGCAAGGAGTTAATTTTCAGTAGGTTACTTATCTCATTTAGAGATAAGGGGCGAGATTATACTAGAATCTTCGCTATGAAACAAGAAAGGTTACAAGGGTACAATATCTGCGCAAGCTAAACTTATAATGATTATAGGGTGCTTTTTTATCTAAGGGTGCTAGCCTTAAATTAGTTAATTAAAATCCTATTTATCATACAATCTATGATGATTACTAACTGATTAGAAATAAATAACATTAGCCATTTTTAGTCTTTGCGATTTCTCAAAATGCAAAACATCATTAAATAGCCTATTACTGCTGACAACAAAGAGCCTAATAACACCCCTACCTTATCTATTCCCATATATTCATTACCTACAGGGAAAGATAGTGAGCCAATAAACAAACTCATAGTAAAGCCAATGCCACAGAGCATTGAAAGTCCCAGTAGTAATGGCCAATTAGCACCTTTAGGTAACTTTGCAAAGCCTAGCTTAATAATAAACCAAGTAAAAGCAAACACACCTATTGTTTTACCCACTAATAAACCTAGCATAATACCTAATGTTACAGTACTAAATAAATGGTCATAAGTTACACTTGCAAAAGAAATACCGCCATTAACAAATGCAAAAAGAGGTAAAATAAAAAAACTTACCCAAGGTGCTAAGGCATGCTCTAGCTTTATCAAAGGCGGATTACCAATTTCTTTTTTGGGTATCATGCCTTTGAGGGGAATAGTGAACGCTAAAATCACTCCAGCAATAGTGGCATGGATACCACTTTTTAATACACAGCCCCACAGCACTATGCCTACTATTAAATAGAGTGCTAAATTAGTTATTCTTAGCCAATTTAATGTTATTAGTATAACTATACAGACTGCAGCCAACCATAGTACTAGCAAAGAGAGTTGCGCAGAGCAAAACAACGCTATCACTATAATTGCCCCAAGATCATCGATGATAGCTAACGTCATTAAAAATAATTTTAGTGAGGTGGGAACACCTTTACCTAGTAAGGCTAAAACTCCCAACGAGAAAGCAATATCTGTTGCCATAGGGATAGCCCAACCACTATGAGCCTGCATATCATTATGATTGAACAACCAATAAATAACTGCTGGTACTAACATTCCACCCAAGGCAGCTATGGTAGGTAAAATCACTTGTGAAGGTCGAGCTAAATTACCTTGCAATACCTCTCTTTTGATTTCAAGCCCTACTAATAAAAAGAAAATAGCCATTAAGCCATCATTAATCCATAACACTAAAGGTTTATTGATAGTCAGACTTTCTATAGTCAAAGTGATAGGTATATGTAAAAATGAGTCATACCAAGCAGCTAAAGGAGTATTGTTAGCGAACAGCGCCAACAATGTAGCTATAATAAGTAAAATACCGCGACTTGCTTCAAGCTGAAAAAAACTAGCTAAAATGTGTTTCATAATAAGCAGCTTATACAGGGCTTTTTAAAATAAATGGAAAATCAGTTTGTGCCAAAATAATTTTATTGATTAATAACTATTATGATAATTTTACATCACTACAAGCAATTGTCAGCTTTTTTTTAGACGAAAAAATACTATACTCTTAACTAGAGCATTTAAAAAAAATAATTAACTAAGATTAGTTAAATTAACGTGCTCGGTAAGTAATACGACCTTTAGACAGATCATAAGGAGTCAATTCGACACGCACCTTGTCACCTGTTAATATACGAATATAATTTTTACGCATTTTACCAGAAATATGTGCTGTAACGACATGCCCATTCTCTAACTCTACACGAAACATAGTGTTAGGAAGAGTGTCAATAATAGTTCCTTCCATTTCAAAGCTGTCTTCTTTAGACATGCAATAAAACCTCAACAATAAACAATGAATAAAATAAACTTGAAT
>CALYQH010000029.1 GCA_945283395.1 uncultured Ventosimonas sp.
GTAATCCATGACTGATCCCATCTATTTTGTCGTATTGTTGTTTGGTTAACCGGGTGAGCTGTTCAAAGGCATCTTCTACTTTACGTGCTGCAAGCTCTGTATTCGCTTGTGCCATATCATAAGCAGCTTGAGCGTCTAGTACATCGGTAATAGTAGATACACCGCCTTTTAAGCGACCTTTTGTTTGAGTGAGTTGTACTTTATAGGCTTCTTCTTCGGTTTTGGCTACTGCTAATAGGTCATTGGCACGCAGGACTTCAAAGTAGTATTCAGCTGATTGTAGAATGAGTTGTTGTTTATCCGCATATTCGTATTCTGCTTGGAGTACACTATTTTGTGCTGCTGATAATTGGTACCAGCGGTCTAGCCGGAAGATAGGTTGGCTTAAATTAGCTTGGAAAACACTGCCAGCATAGCGTTTGGTAATAGTCGGCTGCCTGATATTAACGCGGGAGCTTTCTAAAGAACCACCTGCATTAAGTTGAGGTAATAACCCTGCCACGGCTTGTGGTGTAGCTTCTTGTTTTGCTTGGTAATCTGCTTTGGCGACCTCTATATCAGAGTTGTATAAAACTGCATCACGATAGACATCTAATAAAGTAGCACGTTTAGCTTGATAAGGTGAGGCTAAAACTATCGATGAGCATAGCATAAAAATAACAGTATTTAATAAAACTTCAGTGGCTATTTTTAATTACTATTCCCTTTTTATCAACGCCCAAGTTATTAATTATTTAGCAATTTATTTAAATAACCATCGTAGTATAACATTATTTATCGTTTCATGATGTTACAATTTTCACCTGCCATAAATGGATTTTTTACAAAGGGAGATTACCTAATAAGGTAAATTGATTTAGTATGATGATTTAATTTTAGGTTGGGCGTGTTACAATCGCCAGTGATAAAGCTATTTCCTATTTCTTATAAAAGTCGCTGAAATGGTAGGTATTTTACATTCATAGCAGAATGAGGTTTGGCAAAGTATATAAAATACTTCCCTCTCAGCTAGCTTTTCATTCAAATCAAAGTCATTTTGATATGTCATTAATTGATAAAACTCCATCTATTGAGTTTATTAGATCTTTCTACTTTTCTATTGTGCTCTTGGCTAATCTCACCACTAATTAAAGCTCTTTTTCAAATACTTTAGAGTTTCTGCGAAAATTATAAAATGATGCTCTAGCTGCGGGTAGTCTTTGTACACTACTAGTAACAAAGCCACGCTCCATAAACCAATGAGCAGTTCTAGTCGTTAGCACAAATAATTTATTTATACCTTGCTGACGCGCTTGTGTCTCTATGCTAGTAAGGAGAATATCGCCTTTATTATCATGTCGATAGGCGGGATTAACGGCTAAACAAGCCAATTCTCCTGCCTGCGAATCAGCCATTGGATAAAGTGCTGCGCAAGCTATTATCATTCCTTCTCTTTCTATGACTGTAAATTTATTAATTTCCCTCTCTAATATTTCTCTAGATCGACGTACTAAAATACCTTGCTCCTCAAGTGGACGAATTAATTCCATTAAGCCACCTACATCTTCAATAGTTGCCTCTCTAATAATTTCAAATTGCTCTTGTGCAACTAGCGTTCCATTGCCACTTCTACTAAATAATTCAGCTAATAATGCGCCATTTTCTTTATAGGTGACTATATGTGCCCGTTTAACTCCTTGTCTACAAGCCTCGGTAGCAGCATCTAATAATTCAGCTTGATAATCTCCCCTAAGCCGCTGAATATGGGGAAAGCTATCATTAGGACGTAGCTCCCTAATTAATTCACCTTGGGCTGATAAAATACCTGGTTGCTCCCCATATAAAATCAATTTATCTGCTTGTAATTTAATAGCGGTTGCCATAGCAACATCTTCACAAGCTAAATTAAAAATTTCACCGGTAGGTGAATAGCCAAGTGGCGCAAGTAATACGATATTACGATCAGCTAATTGTTGGATGATGCCTTTTCTGTCAATCCGGCGGACTTCTCCAGTATGTTGATAATCGATACCATCTAACACACCTAGTGGCTTAGCGGTTACAAAGTTACCACTAGTCACTCTGAGCCTTGCGCCTTGCATAGGGGAGTAGGCTAAATCCATAGAAAGTTTAGCTTCAAAGACGCTTCGCAATTTACCTACTACTGCCACGACACAATCTAAAGTTTCGCTATCTGTGATGCGTAAACCTTGATGATACAGCGGGGTAATGCCTTGCTCGGCTAGTTTTTTAGTAATTTGCGGTCTTGATCCATAAACTAATACTAGTCTAATACCTAAACTATGGAGTAAGACTACGTCATAAATGATGTTATTAAAATTAGGGTGCTCTATTCCTTCTCCCGGCAACATCACCACAAAAGTACCATCCCTATGGGCATTAATATAGGGCGAAGCTTGTCTTAACCATTGAACATAATCAAACATAATAATTAACCTACTATTAAAGTGACATATAGCGACTTAATCCATTTTTAACACATTGTTTTTATCGTCGTTTCACTTTAATAAACTCCTTAATTTATAGGCAATAGTGGCTTATTAATTGCCTTAATAATAATGTATAAGGTACTATTTGGGAAAGGGGTAAAAATTCATTTGGCTGATGTGCTTGATTGATAGAACCAGCACCTAACACTAGAGTATCTCCTACTATCTGTTGAATATAAGGAGCCTCTGTAGCAAAAGCGATCGCTTCACAAGAATGGCCTGTTAATTTTTCAACCAACTTAACTAGCGGTGAATGATCAGCCTGTTCAAAAGCTGGAATATCCTCATACAAAGGCTGGTAATTAAATTGTACTTGATACTTTGTGGCAGTTGCCTGTATCTGTTTAGCAATATCGATTCGCAATTGCTCAATCGACATACTAGGCAACGGTCTTAAATCAAATTCTAGCGAACACTGACCACAAATACGATTAGGGTTATCACCGCCATGTATACAGCCCAAATTAAGTGTAGGGTAAGGCACGGTAAATAAGTCATTAGCATATTGGCTTTGCCACTGTTGCCTCAGTAAAAGTAAGTTGGTAAGCAATGCACTCATAGCTTCTAAAGCACTATGACCTAAATTAGGATTAGATGAATGACCACTTTGCCCTATTAGCTCTATACGTTCCATCATAATGCCTTTGTGCAATCTAATAGGCGTTAAATCAGTGGGTTCTCCTATAATGGCTACCGAACCAAAATGCTTTCCTTGATTAACTAGCGCCCTCCAAGCATAGAGGTTTCTTCATCACAAGTGGCTAAGATATACAAAGGCTGTTTAAAAGATTCAGTAAGCATTGGTTTAAGCGACTCGATAGCAAGAGCAAAAAAACCTTTCATGTCACAGCTACCTAAACCATACCACTTATCATTTGCTTCATATAAATCTAACGGATTAGTATTCCATAGAGCTTCATCATAAGGCACTGTATCGGTATGACCTGCTAAAACTAAACCTCCCATCCCTGAACCATAGCGTGCTAATAAGTTATATTTACCTTTCGCCACTTCTTGTATTTCGCATTTAAATTCCAACTCAGCCAACCAATTTGCTAGCAAATCAATTACTGCTTTATTACTTTCATCTAAATGAGCTTGGGTACAGCTTACCGATGAAGTCTGAATTAAGCGCCGAAATTGTTCTTTAACGTTGGGTAAGGCCATTGTTAATCCTGCTGCTCGGCAATCTCTTGGAGTGCGGTAAAAATAGCTTGTTCAAATGTTTTTAACTCTTCATTTACCACTGCCGGACTTAACGCTAAACATTCACCTTGCCAGAAAAGTGCTAATTTATCAGCTTGTGGCTGGACAGTAAGTTCAGCCATATGCTGACAAATAGATACTGTGAGCTCACCTAATTGCTTAGGGTTAGCAAACCCTTTAGACAACAATAATTCATCACCATTAGCATTAACCAACCTAAAATAAAACTGCCCATCTTTTTCTCTAAAGCTTACCAAGCGCGCTACTTTGGCTGACTTTTTAGTGGCTTGCTGGACTTTTTGCAGGGGTTGCTTAAAACTTCTTAAACCTACAGCCTCTCTAAGCTCCTCTAAAAAGGGTATGGCTAATTTTCTGGCTTTAGTAGCTCCTGCTTGTAGTATCTCTTCTAATAAAGCTGGTTTAGCTAGTAACTCTTTATAACGCTCTCTAGGTTCGGCTAACTCATTGTTTATTACTTCAAACAAGCGCTGTTTGGCTTCACCCCAAGCCAATCCCGTAGTTAATTCATGATGAAAATTAGCGGTTTGCTGGTTATTAGCAAATGCTTTATAAATAGTAAAAAGATGCGAATTATCAGGGTTTTTGGCTTCGCCAGGCAATTTAGAATCAGTTACTATTCTAGCAATTGCCTCTTTAAGTTCCTTGGCAGAACTAAAAAGGGGAATTGTATTATCATAGCTCTTCGACATTTTTCGTCCATCAAGCCCTGGCAAGGTAGCTACCGACTCTTCTATTTGCGCTTCAGGTAAAGTAAATAATGCTTTACCCTGCCCAAATAACTGATTAAATCGCTGCGCTATATCTCTCGCCATTTCAACATGTTGAATTTGATCGCGCCCAACAGGTATTTTATGAGCATTGAACATTAAAATATCAGCCGCCATTAATACAGGATAACAAAACAATCCCATGCTAATACCAGCATCAGGGTCTTCGTTAGCTTCGATATTTTTATCTACCGCTGCTTTATAAGCATGAGCTCTATTCAACAAACCTTTGGCAGCAACACAGGTCAATAACCACATTAATTGGGGAATTTCTGGAATATCTGACTGACGATAAAAAGTCACCTGTTCTGGGTCTAACCCACTTGCCAACCAAGTAGCAGCTAACTCAACTCGTGACTGCTGAATGCGCGCTGGATTATCACATTTAATAAGAGCATGATAATCAGCCAAAAAATAAAAGGAATCTACATCAGCTTGACGACTCGCCATAATAGCAGGTCGAATAGCGCCTGCATAATTGCCTAAATGTGGAGTGCCCGTTGTTGTAATGCCTGTTAATACTCGTGTTTTCATCAATTTCTCTCGCAAACTCATCACACATAAGGTGTGACTAACTCTTTTAAATCAGTTAAATGGCCATGAAAAAAATGGCTGCATTCAGGAATAGTCAATAATGTATGAGGTCTAGTCATACTGTTACACCAATTATAAACAACTTGCGCATTAACTACCCCATCAGCCTCAGGTTGAATAACCAATAGTGGGCAATGCTCGGGCATGCGTCCTTCTACCCTAAAACGCTCAAGCGGTGGGGCAATCATAACTAACTGCTTAATAGCTACCCCTTGTTGCTCTAATTGGCCTGCTAAACAAGCTGCAACACAAGAACCAAAAGAAAACCCTAGGATATCTATCGGCAATTCGGGATGTTTAGCATGCAACCATTGAAAAGCAGCATAAGCATCGGCAATCTCACCTTCGCCTGCTCCATAGCTACCTTCGCTTTTACCTACTCCTCTAAAATTAAACCTTAAGGTCGTTAACCCTTTATCTCTTGCAACACGTTGCAAGGTGGTTACTACCTTATTTTGCATAGTACCTGCATACAAAGGGTGAGGATGGCAAATAAGAGCAATCCCTTTAGCATTAGGCTGTTCAAGATATAGAGCTTGTAATTGCCCAACCGGCCCGTTAATAAATAATACAATTTCTTGAGCTGACAATGTTTAACTCCATATTAAAAACTTAAATATATTGGTAGACTATATATCAGCAAATTTTAAGACAAAGTATTCATGTTTAATAGAATTATTTATAAATACTGATAAATTAAATGAGGCAAGATGATGGACATAGGGTTAGTTATTATTATTGCAATAGTTGCTGTGTTGTTTGGTTTGTTTTTGGGCTTTATATTAAGTAAAGCCACTAGTAAAGGCGAAAATATAAGTAACTTACAAAATCAAATGGACAGTCTTCAAGAGCGTTTTACTTCATATCAAAGCGAGGTAGCTAATCATTTTAATACAACAGCGACCCTTGCTAATAAAATTACGCAAGATTATCAACAGTTACAAGCACACCTAGCGCATTCTGTCGAAACTTTAGTGGCCAACGATGATACTCGTGCAAAACTATTAGTTGCCATTAAGACTCCATTAAAAGCACTAGATTATGCACCAGAAGCTAGCACACCAAATTCTACAACTACCCCACAAAGCTATAGTGATACTCCTAAAGACTATGCCCCTAAGGTTCCTGGTCAAATAGGCACATTAGCCGAAGAATTTGGTGCTAAACATGACTAATAATTAGCCAATAGCCAGCCTTCTTGGGGGGTTGTGGTTACTGGTTATTACTTTAGCTTAAATTTACTATTAATAATTTCTAAAACAACTGTAGGATTTATCTCAGAAAAACAAAGAGGCCACTCTCTAGCTAAATCAAAGCTTGCTTTATCTTGTTCTGTAGCTTGATAATTACAGTATTTTTTCAAGCAAGGAACACAGGCAGGAAAATGACCTAACAAATGTATTTGCTGCTTACCATATGCCCCTGTTAACTGTGGATCTGTTGCACCAAATAAAGAAATAGTAGGCACAGCTAACGCCGCAGCTAAATGCCCTAAACCTGTATCCACAGCAATACAACCACTTGCACCAGCTAATACAGAAGCTATGCCGGTTAAATTTAATTGAGGTAATAGCTCAATAAAAGGCAAGTTTTCAGCAATACGCTGTGCTCTTGCCTTCTCCTCTGCATTACCCCAAGGCAATTTAACTTTAACTTGTAATCTATTGAGCTGCTCTGCTAATTGTCGCCAGTAGTATTCAGGCCAATGTTTAGTTTGCCAAGTTGTGCCGTGTAAAAAAACTAAATACTTGTCGAGCGAGTTATTGCTTTCTAATAATATATCCTTAGCTAACCCGTAATCTCCCATACTAGCAGGCAATGGATAACCTAACGCCTGCGCAAATAATTGTCTAATCCTCTCAACGGCATGTTGTCCCCAAGCCACAGCATAACTATGTTGATAAAATAAACTAGCCAATGGCTCTCTAGCCGAATGCTTATTTAGTCCTACTCTAAAACCTTTAGCATAATGTGTCAGCCAAGCACTCTTTAACAAACCTTGGGCATCTATTACCAAATCATAGGAGTCTGCTGCTAATAAATTTTTAAAAGCTCGCCATTCACCACTTCGCCAAGTTTGCCAAAGATGTTTTCGCCACCGCCTTAAAGCCACAGGAATTACTTTATCAACTACGGGGTGCCAGCTAGGAATTTCCGCAAAATTTTCTTCCACCACCCAATCAAACTTAATACCAGCTATTGTTTTAGCTGCATCAGTTATGGCAGGTAGGGTATGAATCACATCACCTAATGAAGAAGTTTTTATCAATAGCACGCGCACTTAATTTACCTACTTTAGATCTATTAGTTGTGCTAAAGCTGCTTCTACTCGCTCAGCTTTTAACTCTTTCAAACAATTATAATGTCCATATTTACAAACTCTTTCAAAACAAGGGCTACAGGCTAAGCCAAGTCTAACAATAGCTACTTTATCAGCTAAAGGTGGAGTAAACTGGGGAGACGTAGAACCATACACAGCTACTAACGGAATATTTAATGCAGCAGCTACATGCATTAACCCTGAATCATTAGTTACTACTGCTTGGCTATAGGCTAATAAGTCTATTGCTTGAGCAAGTGACGTTTGCCCTGCTAAATTAACCAATACGTTTTGCGCCTTAAGTGTCAAATGACAACGAATATCTTCTCCCACGGCATTATCATTTTTAGAACCAAACACCCATACTTGCCACCCTTCTGCTATCTTACGTTCAGCTACTTGAGCGTAGTATTCAGCAGGCCATTTCTTAGCCTTGCCAAATTCAGCTCCTGGGCATAGCGCCAAAATAGGTCTATCTATATTTAAATTAAATGCAATTAATGCTTGTTGTTGAGACTCTTTCTCTATTTGCAAATATGGCCTGGGGTAAGGTTTTGCTAAGATACTATTGTTAGGATAAGCCAATGCCATAAAGCGCTCTATCATCAATGGATAACGTGTTTTATCTAACTTTCTCAGATCATTTAATAAACCATAACGCATTTCTCCTTTCCAGCCAGTACGTTGTGGTATTTTGGCAAAAAAAGACACTAATGCAGATTTAAAAGAATTAGGTAATACGATAGCCTGTTGATACTTACCTCGTAAAGCATGACCTATTTTTCTACGAGTAGTTAATGCCAACTTACCATGGCCTAACGGAAAAGATAACGCTGCTCTTACCTCAGGCATACGCTCTAAAATAGGTCTACTCCAATCAGGAGCTAATACATCTATAGCACAATCAGGATACTCCTTACGCAAACAAATAAATAATGTTTGCGCCATCACCATATCACCTACCCACGAAGGACCTATTATAAGAAGATTCATTCAATATTAATAATCTAGCATCAGGACAAGTTAACTATCATAGCAGATTAGCCACTAATAGATAACTACTTGCATTTACATACTTTAAATGTTGGGCTCTACTGTGGCAGGTTGTTTAGCTCTATGTTATAGAATGAGTAAATTACAATTACTAATGAAATACATGCATCCTATAGATGCTATCAAGCCCCAAGCAAACGGCACATCTTTCAGTATCCCGTACATAGTCCGCCATAATTTTAGTAAACCTATACGGCCCAAACACTAGAAGAACCAGCCATGGCTTTGGGTTAATGGGCTGCGAGACCGATACTACAGAAGTTCCTGTAGCATTTTTAATGTAGCATTTATCAAAATTAACAGCAAGTTATTCAAACCTGTAAATCAGCATAAATGCAGATTATCGACTAATTGTTGAGCGCAAAAAAACACAGATTCATCTGAAAAATGGCTCCAATTACCCACTCGTATTATTCACTAAAGAGCAACTAACTAAACATCCTCCATACAGTCTTTACTGTATAAATAAGCTCTAACACTTAGTCAATACTAAAAATTTCTGCCGTGTTATATACTACTTTAAACTAAGTAATAGATTAGGTATCTATGATTATCAAACTCTCTGTTTGGTTGGTTCTTCTATTAATAAACTTGTATTTTTTAATTAGATATCCATCAAACAACCTCATAGCAAGAATAATTAGGTATCTATGATTATCAAACTCTCTGTTTGGTTGGTTCTTCTATTAATAAACTTGTATTTTTTAATTAGATATCCATCAAACAACCTCATAGCAAGAATAATGTGGTTGACTTCTTGGTTAGTGTTAATGATACCTATAACTACCTTAGCTATCCTAGCACCAGAAGGATTGCATTACTTTTTTATAATACTATTTGCAACTCTTGCGGACTGGTTAACCATTATTTAATACTAGTTATGAAACATGAACTCATTAACTAATCAATTCGGGAGCTTTGCTAATTAGTCGCTGCCACACTCAAGAGGCTGCTTCAAGAAGTTTTTTAATTTTAGTTAAATTAACAGATAGCAAAGTTCTTTTTATCTTTTGGAAAACATAAGCTCCTGCCAGACTTAACATTTTTCATCTACGAGTAAAAGCTACTCAGTTAAGCCAAAAGTTCGCCAAAACGCCATTACTCTTTTGCGCTCATCAATAAATTGATCAGCACTAACCAGATTAGCTTCAT
>CALYQH010000030.1 GCA_945283395.1 uncultured Ventosimonas sp.
GGCATTTAGTTAAAGATACCCCACGGGTCATGGGATTTATTGGTGGTACTGCCGATAAGCCATCGCCTATTACTGATAGAGAAGCAGAGGCTATTCTACAGCGTGTTGCTAATACAGGTGATAAACCAAAACCAAGAACTTTATTTGAACCAGGTGAGACAGTACGTGTGATAGAAGGTCCATTTGCTGATTTCAATGGTACGGTAGAAGAAGTGAATTATGAAAAAAGCCGTGTTCAAGTGGCTGTCTCTATTTTTGGTCGTTTAACGCCGGTTGAGCTTGAGTTTAGTCAAGTAGAAAAAGTTTAATTGTAAAAGTCTCTATTCTTTTTTATGGAATAGGGTTGTTTAAAACGGGGAGCTCATTTTGAGCGTTAATACCCATCATTGGAGCATGTAATGGCTAAGAAAATCACAGCATACATCAAATTGCAAGTTAAAGCTGGTCAGGCTAATCCTAGTCCTCCAGTAGGCCCTGCGCTAGGTCAGCATGGCGTTAATATTATGGAGTTTTGTAAAGCGTTCAACGCCAAAACACAAGGTATGGAGCCAGGTCTTCCTACCCCTGTTATTATCACAGTTTATGCCGATCGTAGCTTTACTTTTGAGGTTAAGAGTACGCCCGCTTCTGTATTATTGAAGAAAGCTGCTGGACTTAAGAGCGGTTCAAGCGCGCCTAATACAAAAAAAGTTGGTAAAGTAACACGTGCTCAATTAGAAGAAATAGCCAAGGCGAAAGAAGCAGATTTAACGGCTGCTAATTTAGACGCTGCTGTGCGCACCATCGCTGGTTCTGCTCGTAGCATGGGCATTGAAGTGGAGGGTGTATAATGGCCAAATTAACTAAACGTCAAAAAGCTATTGCTGAAAAAGTACAAGCAAATAAATTATATGGTATAGAAGAAGCGGCTAAGTTGCTAGCTGAAATATCAACCGTTAAATTTGTAGAATCTGTTGATATTGCAATTAATTTAGGTGTTGACTCGCGTAAATCAGATCAAATGGTTCGTGGTGCAGTAGTATTACCTAATGGTACTGGGAAAACGGCTCGGGTAGCTGTATTTACCCAAGGTGCTGCGGCAGAAGCTGCATTAGCTGCTGGTGCTGATAAAGTAGGTATGGAAGAATTAGCCGCTGAAATTAAGGCTGGTGATTTAAGCTATGATGTGGTGATTGCTTCGCCAGATGCCATGCGTGTCGTAGGCCAACTAGGTCAAATATTAGGGCCACGTGGACTTATGCCTAACCCTAAAGTGGGTACAGTGACTCCTGATGTTGCAACAGCTGTCAAAAATGCTAAAGCAGGTCAAGTACAATTTCGCACTAATAAAGAAGGTATTATCCATTCAACTGTTGGTAAAGTAAATTTTGAGCCAGCTAAACTGAAACAAAATGTTGAATTTTTAGTGAGTGAAATCAAACGATTAAAACCTTCTACCTCAAAAGGTGTGTATTTGAAACGTGTAACCTTAAGCTCTACAATGGGGCCTGGTTTACAACTTGATACAGCAGCTTTTAGTAACTAATTTTATTTCTAGTAGGTTATTTATTGGTAACCTATTAACTCAAATTGGGGTCCCTGCCTGGCGGGGGCTATCCAAGACCGTAGGTGGTTAAACCCTTAATTTTATAAGCCTACGCAGATGGTGCTCCCGATTCTAATGAATCAGACACCAAAACTACTTAATAGACAACTATTAAGGTTAATGGAAATTTCAGGAGTGAACCCGTGGCAATTAAACTCGAAGACAAAAAAGCTATTGTTGCTGAAGTCAGCGAGGCTGCAAATAGTGCTTTATCCGCTGTCGTTGCTGATGCACGTGGCGTGACTGTTAGTGCTATGACTGGACTTCGTAAAGAGGCTCGTGCGAATGGTGTATATATGCGAGTTGTGCGCAATACATTATTACGCCGTGTAGTAGAAGGTACACCATTTGAAGTACTGACTAATTCATTGAAAGGGCCTACCTTAATTGCTTTCTCTAATGAACATCCAGGCGCTGCTGCCCGTATTTTTAAAGAGTTTGCAAAAGGTCAAGAGAAGTTTGAAATCAAAGCTGCCGCTTTTGAAGGCAATTTGATTGCAGCTGATGCTTTAGCAAGTTTACCAACATACGACGAAGCTATTTCTCAATTGATGAGTGTTATTCAAGGGGCAACTAGCAAATTTGTTCGTACATTGGCAGCTATCCAAGCTCAAAAAGAAACCTCTGCAGCTTAAAACGCTGCTTAAGTTTATAGGTTTAACAAGTTATTTTATTTAATGATTTTGAATCATTACCAATTATATAGGAATTAGAGTTATGGCTCTTACTAACGAAGATATCATCAATGCAGTTTCTGAAATGTCAGTAATGCAAGTGGTTGAATTAATCAAAGCGATGGAAGAGAAATTTGGTGTTTCTGCTGCTGCTGCCGTAGTTGCTGGTCCTGCTGGTCCTGCTGCTGAAGCGGCTGAAGAAAAAACTGAATTTACTATTTTCTTAGCTGAAGCTGGCGATAAGAAAGTAAATGTAATTAAAGCAGTTCGTGAGATCACCGGACTTGGCCTTAAAGAAGCTAAAGCTGTGGTTGATGGTGCACCTGGCGTGGTTAAAGAAAGTGTTGCTAAAGAAGAAGCAGAAGCCGCTAAGAAAGCACTTGAAGACGCAGGTGCTAAGGTTGAGCTTAAGTAAGTTTAGCTTTTTGTTGGCAGCTCCAACATCAAACTAGAGCTGATGGCTGGTGACTTTAGTCACCGGCCTTTTTCCGTTATAGCAACTAGCTATAATTAAGGGTTTAACCCTTTGAAGAAATTAAGAATTTTCAAAACTCATTTAATGGTGAATGAGTTTAACCAGATGACTACTGGGGCGCACGATGGCTTACTCTTATACCGAAAAGAAACGTATCCGCAAAGATTTTAGTAAGTTGCCGGATGTTATGGATGTACCCTATTTACTTGCAATCCAATTAGATTCTTATAAAGAATTTTTACAAATGGGGGTAAGTAAGGAAAAGATCCGTGATAAAGGGTTACATGCTGCATTTAAATCTGTATTTCCAATCACTAGTAACTCAGGTAGTGCGGCCCTTGAGTACGTGGGCTATCGCTTTAGCGAGCCGGCATTTGATGTTAAAGAGTGTATTCTACGTGGTATCACTTATTCCGCACCTTTAAGAGTTAAAGTACGTCTTATTATTTTTGATCGCGAATCAGCTAATAAAGCGATTAAAGATATTAAAGAACAAGAAGTCTATATGGGCGAAGTTCCGCTGATGACTGATAATGGTACGTTCATCATTAATGGTACTGAACGTGTAATAGTTTCTCAGTTACATAGAAGCCCAGGTGTGTTTTTTGATCACGATCGTGGTAAAACTCATAGTTCAGGTAAATTACTTTATTCCGCCCGTATTATCCCTTATCGTGGCTCTTGGCTTGATTTTGAATTTGATCCTAAGGATCAAGTGTTTGTGCGAATTGATCGTCGCCGTAAATTGCCTGTATCTGTTTTATTGCGTGCTTTAGGTTACAATACCGAAGAAATTATCAATGAGTTTTATGATAACAACGTTTTCAATGTTAAGTATGATCACCTTACATGGGCATTAGTGGCTAGCATGCTTCTTGGTGAAATTGCTGCGTTTGATATCAAAGATAATAAAGGGAAAGTTATTGTTGAGCAAGGCCGGCGTATTACAGCTAGACATATTAATCTGTTAGAGAAAGCTGGTATCACCGAGCTTGAAGTATCTTTAGAGTATATTTTAGGACGTACCTTAGCGCATGCAGTGACAGATACTGCTACTGGTGAAATAATAGCTGACTGTAATACGGAAATTACTGCTGAACTCCTAGCTAAGTTTGTTAAAGCTGGTGTGAAGCGTATTGAAACTATTTATACCAATGAAATAGATTGTGGTCCATTCATTTCAGATACCTTAAAAAATGATGCAACCAGCAATCAATTAGAAGCGTTGGTAGAAATTTATCGTATGATGCGTCCTGGTGAACCACCAACCAAAGAAGCGGCAGAAAATTTATTTAGTAACTTATTTTTTACTTCTGAACGCTATGATTTGTCCGTAGTAGGGCGAATGAAATTCAATAGACGTATAGGTCGCGAGCAAATTGAGGGACCAGGAGTATTAAGTAAAGAAGATATTATTGATGTATTGAAAACATTAGTAGCTATTCGTAACGGTAAAGGGACAGTTGATGATATTGACCATTTAGGTAACCGTCGGGTACGTTGTGTTGGTGAGATGGCTGAAAACCAATTCCGAGTAGGTTTGGTTCGTGTCGAACGTGCTGTTAAAGAACGCTTATCTATGGCGGAAAGCGAAGGTTTAATGCCGCAAGATTTAATTCATGCAAAGCCTGTTGCTGCGGCTATTAAAGAGGTCTTTGGGGCTAGCCAATTATCTCAATTTATGGATCAAAATAATCCGCTTTCAGAAATTACGCATAAGCGCCGTGTTTCAGCATTAGGGCCAGGTGGTTTGACCAGAGAGCGGGCAGGTTTTGAGGTGCGTGACGTTCATCCAACGCACTATGGTCGAGTATGCCCTATTGAAACGCCTGAAGGTCCAAACATTGGTTTAATCAATTCTTTAGCAGCTTATGCAAGAACCAACGAATATGGTTTCCTAGAAAGCCCATACCGTGTAGTAAAAGATACTAAAGTTACTGATGAAATTGTTTATTTATCAGCTATTGAAGAGGCAGAACACGTTATTGCTCAAGCAAGTGCTAAGCTCGAAAAAGGTAAGCTAGTAGAGGAACTGGTGGCTGTACGTTATATGAACGAATTTACAGTTAAGGCTCCTGAGGATGTAACCTTAATGGATGTGTCGCCAAAGCAAGTTGTGTCAGTAGCGGCCTCTTTAATTCCGTTCTTAGAGCATGATGATGCGAACCGTGCATTGATGGGTTCCAATATGCAACGTCAGGCGGTACCTACTTTATTAGCAGATAAGCCTTTGGTTGGTACTGGAATGGAACGTTATGTGGCTCGTGACTCAGGGGTTTGTGTCGTTGCTACTCGTGGTGGAGTGATAGATTCTGTAGATGCTAGTAGTATTGTTATCAGAGTAAATGATGATGAAGTAGAAACAGGTGAAGCTGGGGTTGATATATATAACTTAACTAAATATACCCGTTCTAACCAAAATACTTGTATTAATCAAACACCTTTAGTGAATAAGGGTGATGTAGTTGCCCGTGGCGATATTCTAGCTGATGGTCCTTCTACTGATATGGGTGAATTGGCACTCGGTCAAAATATGCGCGTTGCTTTTATGCCTTGGAATGGTTATAACTTTGAAGATTCCATTTTATTATCAGAGCGGGTTGTACAAGAAGACCGTTTCACTACTATCCATATTCAAGAGTTAACTTGTGTTTCGCGTGATACTAAGCTTGGCCCAGAAGAAATCACTGCTGACATCCCTAATGTAGGTGAAATGGCATTAAATAAGTTGGATGATACGGGGATAGTCTATGTTGGTGCTGAAGTCCAACCAGGTGATATTTTAGTAGGTAAAGTAACACCTAAAGGTGAAACTCAATTAACCCCTGAGGAAAAATTATTACGTGCTATCTTTGGTGAGAAAGCCAGTGATGTAAAAGATACTTCATTGCGTGTGCCGACCGGTACGAAAGGTACGGTTATTGATGTTCAAGTGTTTACTCGCGAAGGTGTAGAGCGTGATACACGTGCTTTATCTATCGAAAAACATCAATTGGATGCTATTCGTAAAGATTTAAATGAAGAATTCCGTATTATTGAAACTGCTACGTTCGAGAGTTTAAGTTCTGCGTTAATAGGTCAAAAAGCTGAAGGTGGTGCAGGACTTAAGAAAGGTACTACTTTAACGCAAGAAGCCCTTGCTGCTATCGAATATGGTCAGTGGTTCAAGATTCGTATGGCTGATGATGCGTTAAATGAGCAATTGGAAAAAGCACAAGCTTATCTTATAGATCGTCGCAAATTATTAGATGAGAAATTTGAAGATAAGAAACGCAAGTTACAACAAGGAGATGATCTAGCACCTGGCGTTCTCAAAATTGTCAAAGTTTATTTGGCGGTTAAACGCCGTATTCAGCCAGGAGATAAAATGGCAGGACGTCATGGTAACAAGGGGGTAGTATCCGTTATCATGCCCGTGGAAGATATGCCTTATGATGAAAATGGTGAACCAGTAGATATTGTTCTAAACCCACTGGGTGTACCATCTCGTATGAATGTAGGGCAAATTTTAGAAACTCATTTAGGACTTGCCGCTAGAGGCTTAGGCACAAAAATTAATCGGATGTTAGAAGAGCAACGTAAAGTAGCAGAGCTACGTGATTTTCTAGATGAAATCTATAATAAGATAGGTGGTCGTCAAGAAAATATAGATTCATTATCCGATGAAGAAGTTATTAGCTTAGCCAATAATTTACGTAAAGGTGTACCAATGGCTACCGCAGTATTTGACGGAGCTAAGGAAAAAGAAATTAAGGCTATGCTTAAATTAGCAGATATGCCCGAGTCTGGTCAAATGCGTCTTTATAATGGCCGTACCGGTGATGCTTTTGAACGTCTTGTGACAGTAGGTTACATGTATATGTTAAAGTTGAACCATTTGGTAGATGATAAGATGCATGCTCGTTCCACAGGTTCTTATAGCTTGGTAACACAACAGCCATTAGGTGGTAAAGCGCAATTTGGTGGTCAACGCTTTGGTGAGATGGAAGTGTGGGCACTAGAAGCTTATGGTGCTGCTTATACTTTGCAAGAAATGTTAACCGTGAAATCGGATGATGTGAATGGCCGGACTAAGATGTATAAGAACATAGTAGACGGTAATCATACTATGGAAGCAGGTATGCCTGAATCCTTTAATGTATTGATTAAAGAAATACGTTCACTCGGTATCGATATTGAACTGGAAACTGAATAATACTTGTTTAACAGTGGAGTAGTACTTATGTACTACTTCTGCTCCGTTAGGAGGAAAAGCTTTGAAAGATTTGCTTAATTTAATGAAAAATCAAGGTCAACCAGATGAATTCGATGCCATACGTATTGGTTTGGCGTCACCTGAAATGATCCGTTCTTGGTCCTATGGTGAAGTAAAGAAACCTGAAACTATTAATTACCGTACCTTTAAGCCTGAACGTGACGGCTTGTTTTGCGCAAAAATCTTTGGACCAGTAAAAGACTATGAATGTCTTTGTGGCAAATATAAAAGGTTAAAACATCGTGGTGTCATTTGTGAAAAGTGCGGTGTTGAAGTTGCTTTAACTAAAGTGCGCCGCGAACGTATGGGGCATATCGAATTAGCTTCGCCTACTGCGCATATTTGGTTTTTAAAATCTTTGCCTTCACGCATTGGTTTATTATTAGATATGACGCTTAGAGATATTGAGCGTGTGCTTTATTTTGAAAGTTATGTAGTAATAGATCCAGGTATGACTACCTTAGAAAAAGGTCAATTACTTAATGATGAACAATATTTTGAGGCGTTAGAAGAGTTTGCGGATGAGTTTGATGCTCGTATGGGGGCAGAGGCTATCCGTGAGCTACTAATACAAATTGATTTAGATCTTGAAATTAATAAATTAAGAGAAGAAATTCCCCAAACTAATTCAGAAACTAAGATCAAGAAACTATCTAAACGTCTTAAATTAATGGAAGCGTTTAAAAACTCGGGGAATAAGCCTGAGTGGATGATTTTAACTGTATTGCCAGTGCTTCCTCCTGATTTACGACCATTAGTGCCATTAGATGGTGGCCGTTTTGCAACCTCAGATTTAAACGATTTATATCGTCGCGTGATTAACCGTAATAATCGTCTTAAACGTCTATTAGATTTAGCCGCGCCTGATATTATTGTACGTAACGAAAAGCGTATGTTACAAGAGTCTGTTGATGCGTTATTAGATAACGGCCGTCGTGGACGTGCTATTACCGGCTCTAATAAGCGCCCGCTTAAATCTTTGGCTGA
Organism: uncultured Ventosimonas sp.; assembly: GCA_945283395.1. Lineage (GTDB taxonomy): Bacteria > Pseudomonadota > Gammaproteobacteria > Pseudomonadales > Pseudomonadaceae > Entomomonas. The sequence goes on from CALYQH010000030.1 coordinate 7,977, forward strand.
TATGATCAAAGGTAAACAAGGGCGTTTCCGGCAAAACTTATTAGGTAAACGCGTAGATTATTCAGGCCGGTCTGTTATTACTGTAGGCCCAACCTTACGTCTCCATCAATGTGGCTTACCTAAAAAAATGGCGTTGGAATTATTTAAGCCTTTCATTTTTGGCAAGTTAGAAGCGCGTGGTATTGCCACTACCATCAAAGCAGCTAAGAAAATGGTTGAGCGTGAATTACCAGAAGTATGGGATGTGCTTGCCGATGTCATACGTGAGCATCCTGTATTACTTAACCGTGCGCCAACTTTGCATAGATTAGGTATTCAAGCCTTTGAGCCGGTGTTAATTGAAGGTAAAGCTATTCAGTTACATCCTTTGGTTTGTGCGGCTTATAATGCCGACTTTGATGGTGACCAAATGGCGGTGCATGTACCATTAACTATCGAAGCGCAATTAGAAGCACGTGCGTTAATGATGTCAACCAATAATGTATTGTCTCCCGCTAATGGTGAACCTATTATTGTTCCTTCACAAGACGTAGTGTTGGGGCTTTATTACATGACTCGTGAGGCGGTAAATGCTAAGGGCGAAGGTCGTGCTTTTGCTGATCTACAAGAAGTTGACCGTGCTTATCGTTCAGGTAATGCAAATTTGCACGCTAAAATCAAAGTGCGTATACATGAAACTATTAAAGACAAAGACGGCAATATTACCGAGAATACCCGCATTGTAGATACTACTATAGGTCGTGCCTTGTTATTCCAAATAGTGCCTAAAGGTTTACCTTTTGATGTAGTTAATCAACCTATGAAAAAGAAAGCTATTTCTAAATTGATTAACCAAGCTTATCGTACAGTAGGTTTAAAAGATACCGTTATTTTTGCAGACCAACTTATGTATACAGGTTTTGCTTATTCTACATTATCTGGTGTATCTATTGGTGTTAATGATTTTGTTATTCCTACTGAGAAAAAACGTATTATTGATAATGCTACTAACGAAGTAAAAGAAATAGAAAGCCAATATGCGTCAGGTTTAGTGACCCAAGGTGAGAAGTACAACAAAGTGATAGACCTTTGGTCAAAAGCTAATGATGAAGTATCTAAAGCTATGATGGCCAATCTTTCTAAAGAAAAGGTTATTGACCGTGAAGGTAAAGAAGTTGAGCAAGAATCGTTTAATTCTATGTATATGATGGCTGACTCTGGAGCACGGGGTTCTGCCGCTCAGATTCGTCAGTTAGCAGGAATGCGGGGACTAATGGCTAAGCCTGATGGCTCTATTATTGAAACCCCTATTATTGCTAATTTCCGTGAAGGATTGAACGTTTTACAGTATTTTATTTCTACCCATGGTGCTCGTAAAGGCTTGGCGGATACTGCACTGAAAACAGCGAATTCAGGTTATTTAACTCGTCGTCTAGTAGATGTGGCGCAAGATTTAGTTGTGACAGAGGATGACTGCGGTACAGATCAAGGCTTGTTA
>CALYQH010000031.1 GCA_945283395.1 uncultured Ventosimonas sp.
CGACAATATACTAATTGCCGCTTAACATTAAACAACGTATAAATAATTTATTTAACTAACGAGGTAAAGTATAACTGCTAAGTTATAAAACTAATTGTTAATGGGCAGTAGCATTAAATATTAAAACGCTAACCCAGCAGCAAGCTGATCTTTCTAGCTTTTACCATTAGCGTTTAAAAGATTTAATGTTAATCACTATGTTGAAAATAATTAATAAATAACTCAAATATCGTTGCTGTTCTTTTCCAGAGGTAATTGTTATGTATGAAGATTTAAAGAATAAAGTGGTTGTAATAACAGGATCATCTAAAGGAATTGGTGCAGAAATGGCTATCCGTTTTGCTGAGGAGGGCAGCAAAGTAGTTATTAATTACAATGCTAATGAAGCAGCCGCCCGACAAGTCTTAGAAACAATCACCAATAAGGGTGGTGAAGCTATCGGAGTAGCAGCAAATGTCAGTGATGAGAACGCTATAGCGCATTTAGCTGAAAATGCTATAAGTACATTTGGCGGTTTTGATATATGGATTAATAATGCGGGAATGGAACATCCTTATCCTACCCATGAAATGTCATTAAAAGCATGGCAAGAAGTAATAGATATTAATTTAACTGGGTATTTTATAGGTTCTAAACAGGCGTTAAAGCATTTTTTAAAAGAACAAAAAAAAGGAGTGATAATAAATATGTCTAGCGTACATCAACAAATTCCTTGGCCGCTATTTGCGCACTATGCTGCTAGTAAAGGAGGAGTAAAGTTATTAACTGAATCTACTGCAATGGAATATGCACCTAATGGTATTAGAATAAACGCTATTGCGCCAGGAGCTATCAATACACCTATTAATCAAGAGAAACTAACAGACCCACAAACCAAAAAAGAGTTAGAAGAAATGATCCCTCTAGGCTATATAGCTGAACCAAAAGACATAGCCAATATAGCGGTATGGTTAGCCTCTAACCAAGCAAGTTATGTAACAGGAATTACGTTATTCGCTGATGGTGGAATGACCTTATATCCTTCTTTTCAGGCGGGTAAAGGTTAATAACAACCTAGTATAGCTAGATAAGACTTTTAATAATACATTCTATTCTAAGCTAGTTTTATCTAGTTATTCTTCAAAATTAGTAAAGTTAGATGGTTACTTAAAACTAATTCTGCTGTTAGTGATTCTATGATAATATTGATGAAAATTCTAAATTAATTAGTGTATTTGAGTGGACATGAACTTAACTATTCCTCAGAAAGGAATTATCTTATTTTTTTTTGTAATCATTTTCTTTACAGAATTATTAAGAACGGCTTGGATTACTGATGATGCTATTATTACGTTACGAACAGTATTAAATTTTATTAATGGATATGGCGCTGTTTTTAACGTTGGAGAAAGAGTTCAAGCCTATACTCATCCCTTATGGTTTTTACTAATTTCGATTATTTCTTTCATTATTAAAAATGTTTTTATAGCTACATTTTTTTTAAGTTCTATTACAACATTATGCACTTTTTTAATATGGTTTAATAAACTATTAAAAAATAATTTGGCTGGTTTTGTTGCTATGGAGGTGATAGTTTTTTCTAAAGCTTTTGTTGATTTTTCAACCTCAGGACTAGAAAACCCTTTATCTCATCTATTAATAGTTATAGCTATTTATTTTGTTTTGAAGTTACAGAAAGACTATCAACCTATATCTTTTTTTAACTACTTATTCGCTTGTTCTTGCCTCTATTTAACAAGGCCTGATTTAATACTCGTATTTATTCCTTTAACCTTAGTTATCTTTGCTCAATATAGAAGAAACTATAAGTCTATATTAAAAATAATTTGTTTTGCAGCCTTACCAGTTATTATTTGGTTTTTGTTTTCATTATTTTATTATGGTGTATTTTTCCCTAATACAGCTTATGCTAAACTTGGAGCAGGCATTGAGCTAGCTGATCGTATCCATCAAGGAGTTTTTTATTTTATTGATTCCGTTCATCAAGATCCTATAACTCTATCTTTTGTCGTTATTGGTATTGTATGTGGTGCAATTCTTTCTAACTATTATAAATTACTGACATTAGGCACAATTCTCTACTTATGTTACATAGTTATTATAGGTGGTGATTTTATGTCAGGGAGATTTTTTACTGCTCCTTTACTTTTATGCCTTATTTTTATAACAGAAACTCATTTTCATAAAATAGTTTATATTATTTTAGCCCTGTTAGCTTTTAAAATAGGGGTAGATAATATTCAAAATACACTTTTTAGCAATAGAGATTTTCAGAATACTATTATATCGAAGAGTGGTATAGCTGATGAGAGAGGTGTATATTTCCAGTCATTAGGTCTTATCACTAATAAACCAAGCGTAATATTATTTAATATTCCAGAATGGAAAAGCAATTCCTTAAGAAAAGTGATTGTAACCTGCGGTCACCTGGGTTTAATTGGTTTAAAAGGAGGGCCTGATTTACATGTAATAGATCAATGCGCCTTAGCTGATCCATTATTAGCTAGACTGCCAGCTAAATCATTTAAAAATTGGAGAATAGGCCATTTTTATAGACAATTACCAGATGGTTATTTTGAAACAGTTGCCTATCAAAAAAATTTATTAGTTGATTCTAAACTAAAAAAATTCTATTCTCATATAAAGCTAATTACCCAAGGTGATTTAATAAGTTTTGCTAGATTGAAAGCAATTTTTAGTATTAATAGAAAGGGTATAGAAAAATCCTTTACTCATATTTATCGAGATCAATATATTAATTATTCTCCAGTAGAAATAGATTATGCTCAGCTAAATAGTAAAGCTTTAAGTCTGGACACACCTTTACAATATCCTGATAATTTATTTTTTATAGACCATCTTTCAGTAAGGTTATTGTCTGCTAAATCTATTAAATCTATAGATCTCACATTGAGCTATTTTAACAATGGATACCGCATAAACTATTTGGCAAATAACCATATTGTTTTCACTAGCATAATAAAGCCTCCATTGATAGCTAATACTCCATTATTACATTTCAAATTAAACATGGTTACTCAAATAGCTAATGTAGATACTATTTCTATTTCTTCTATTGATGAAAGTTTTAAATCTGGTCATTACATAGGTTATATAGAAGTTAATTAACCCCTATTAACTAATTTTTGTGAGAATGACATTATTAATATAGATCAAGTATGAGCTTATTAGCATATAGAGGATATAGCAAAAATAATTAATAGCCATTAGTTAATCATATGGCTTAACTTATTTTAGGCTATATCTAATATGACAAGTATCATAGCCTAACAAGGAAAAGGAAGAAATTCAGAAAATGTCTGATTAGAAAAAGCACTAGCTAACTATAAAGTGAATTGGCTATAGGCTTTCTAAATAAGTACCTTTATAAAGCAGTACTACTTTTATACTAGTTAGCTTGTAATAATAAATTTTTTTTTAAATGTAAGGATAGTAAGGAACTTACTTACTATCCTACATAATAAGATTTAAGCGGCATTTTTAGAATTGGCTAATTGAATAGCTCTATTAATTGCACTGAATAAAGCATGATAACTGGCTGTGGTTATATTTTTATTAATACCCATGCCATGTAAAGGGCGTAATCCATCTAATCGAACTTCTATGTAAGCAGCAGCATTAGCATTACTGCCTGCCCCTATGGCATGTTCTTTGTAATCCATAATTTCTATTTTAATTGGTAAAGCGGCTACTAGTGCTTCTAGTGGTCCTTTAGCACTACCTCGCCAATGTTCGATTCTGCCTTCAGTGGTTATTTCTGCTTCTACTGTAGTAATTCCATTTTCTTCCTGTAATTTGTGCTTTATTAATTGATAAGGCTGATTAGCATGTAAATATTCATTAATTAATAAATCATAAATTTGTTGAGCCGTCATTTCTAAGCCAAGACGATCGGTCTCTCTTTGTACTACTTGGCTAAATTCTATTTGCATACGGCGAGGTAAACTTATGCCATATTCTTGTTCTAGTAAATAAGCAATGCCTCCTTTACCAGATTGGCTGTTAACTCGGATGACAGCATCGTAACTGCGCCCAATATCTTCTGGATCTATAGGCAAATAAGGCACTTCCCAATATTGATCGTCTTGTTGCAAGGCAAATCCCTTACGAATAGCATCTTGATGAGAACCAGAAAAAGCCGTATGAACTAAATCACCAACATAAGGATGGCGAGGATGGATTGCTATTTGATTACATTCTTCTACTACTTTACGGATACTGTCTATATCAGAGAAATCTAATTTAGGATCAATCCCTTGGGTATATAAGTTCAAAGCTAAAGTGACTAAGTCTACATTGCCCGTCCTTTCACCATTTCCAAATAGACATCCTTCTACTCGGTCAGCTCCTGCTAATAATCCTAATTCTGTGGCTGCTACGCCTGTGCCACGATCGTTATGACAATGCAAACTAATAAGTACTGATGCTCTGTTATTAATATGACGTGAAAACCATTCGATTTGATCTGCATAGATATTGGGGGTAGAGCATTCAACAGTAGCTGGTAAATTTAAAATAACTTTTTTAGCGGTAGTAGGTTGCCAAATATCTAATACAGCATTACAAATTTCTACCGAAAAAGGTAACTCTGCCATACTAAATGTTTCAGGAGAAAACTCAAAGCTCCAATTTGTTTCTGGTTGTTGGGCTGCTAATTCTTTGAATAATTGAGCTGATTTGATAGCAGTAGCTATCATAGCCGCTTTATCTTGTTTAAAAACAATACGTCGAAAAGCAGGGCAAACAGCCACATAGAAATGTACTATGGCTTTTTTAGCCCCTTTTAAAGATTCAAAGGTGCGGCGAATTAAATCTTCCCTAGCCTGAGTTAATACTTGAATGCTTACATCATCAGGAATATGGCCACCTTCAATCAATCCACAAACAAAGTTAAAATCAGTTTGTGAGGCGGAAGGAAAAGCCACTTCTATTTCTTTAATGCCGATCTTGACTAAAGTTTCAAAAAAACGCATCTTTTTTTGAACATCCATAGGTTCAATCAACGATTGATTACCGTCCCGAAGATCAGAGCTACTCCATATAGGAGCTTTGTTAATAGTATTAGATGGCCAAGTCCTATCTGGTATATTAACGGTTGGAAATGCACGGTATTTATGAGCTGGAATTTGTTGCATAGACATTATATAAAATCCTTAATTTACACTTAGCATTAAATCAGTGAATTTGTATAAATATATCTGCTGGCAAAAAACTGATTTAGGTGCTGTTGTACTAGCTATAACCAACAATATTGACAAAAAATATAAGTGTTTGGTCTGTTTTTACGTCTATAACTTAATCCAAGGGATTGTAAATTGCAAATAACTATATAAAATTAGTATAATTAGCTAAATATTAAAATATATAGCAATATTTAATTAAAAAATATAAGTTAATTAACATAAAATATATTTTTGGGGGTGGCTGAATTACGTTACTTGCATTAATTAGTTTAATTGCCTATATTGTAACCTGATGTTAATGAGGTATTGGGCAATTATGAGTTTCTCTAGAGCTAGCCCATTTCGCTGCAGAGCTGCATATTTTGGCTTATTTGCGATACTGCTGCTCACCTTTGGGCCAGTTATTTCGCAAGTACAGGCAGTTTTGCTCGTTAATAATGCTATGGCTAGTCATGTGGTGAGTGACCATCAATCTATGGTTCACCACATAAGTGCTCAACATACTGAAGCTAAAGTAGTAGAAAAGCTACCCGCAGCAAATAGTTTGCCGTCACATCATTTTATGTCGCTATGTGGTTATTGTGATTTAATACATCATTCGCCACTAGTTATTTTTTATTCTCCTTTTCTTATCGATACTTTTTCTGCAAGACTAGTAGTTTATCCGCAGTATTTTGTCGATTATTGTTCTCCCGCTTATAGTAAAGCTTTAAGTCGAGCTCCTCCTGTTAAATTAGCCATAGCTATAACAAGTTAATTAAGCTAGCAGATTATAAAGTGACTGCTAGATTTTTCCTATTTTACAGAAGGATTGCTATTATGCTAACAGTAGCTAAGCAGCATCATTTAGCTTGTGTTATTTCTGCATTATCTTTAGGGAGCAGTATGATATATGCTGATCAAATTACAAACCCACAGCTAGATAATAATACTGATATTAAATTAGATACCATTGTAGTTACAGCAGTACCCCAAACATCACCATTAACCGTAGTGACTGATCCTAAACAGCCTAGACAACCTGTACCTGCTAGTGATGGCGCTGACTACTTAAAAACAATTCCAGGTTTTTCAGTAGTTCGTAAAGGAGGTTCTAACGGAGACCCTGTGTTTCGTGGTATGTTTGGTTCACGGCTGAATATTTTGACCAATGGTGGCATTATCCTTGGTGGTTGTGGAGGGCGAATGGATACCCCTACTTCTTATATATCACCAGAAACCTATGATCGTATCACTGTCATCAAAGGCCCTGAAACAGTAATTTGGGGGCCAACAGGTTCTGCTGGAACTATCCTTTTTGAAAGAGATTCTAAGCCTTTTTACCAATTAGGTGGCCATGTGAGTGGTAGTATTCTATTAGGAACGGATGGTCGACTTGATAAGAATTTAGACGCCATAGGTGGCAGTAAATATGGTTATGTTCGTTTTACGGGCAATCAATCTAAGGCGAAAAATTATCATGATGGCAGAGACCATAGAGTTCATTCTAAATGGGATAAGTGGAATGGTGATATAGCAGTTGGCTTCACTCCAGATCAAGATACTTTAGTAGAGTTTACAGCAGGGCGTGGTAATGGTGAGGCTCGCTATGCTGATAGAGGCATGGATGGCTCTCGTTTTTTTAGAGAGTCTTATGGACTACGTTTGGAAAAATCTAATATAGGAGAGGTATTAGATAAAGTAGAAGCTCAGGTTTATTACAATTATATTAATCATGTTATGGATAATTATAGATTACGCCATATAAATCCCTATGCCAATTGGATGGAATCTAATCCAGATCGAAGGACTATAGGGGGTAGGGTTAGTGCTACTTGGAAGTGGAAAGATTTTAAGTTACAAGCGGGTATAGATGGTAAAAAAGATACTCACAGAAAAAATCGTATCAGTGCTATGCCAGTTAGAGAGCAAATGATGTCTCTTACTTCTGATGGTTGGACTAAAGACGCGTATTTCACTAATTATGGGGCATTTTCTGAACTAACTTGGTATGCAACTGACCAGGATAGACTCATTTCTGGAGGACGTATTGACCATTACCTAGCAAAAGCTGAACAGCAAAATAAAGAGCGAACAAAAACGCTTCCTAGTGGTTTTGTAAGGTTTGAGCACGACTTAGCAAATTCTCTTACAACTTTTTATGCTGGTATAGGACATACTCAGAGATTTCCTGATTATTGGGAGTTATTTAGTCCTTCAAATAAAACGCAGATTTTCAAAAAACTTAAGCCTGAAAAAACTACCCAAATAGATGTTGGCTTACAGTATAACGATAATCGTTTGACCGCTTGGGCTTCTGGCTATGTGGGCTGGATTGGTGATTACATTATTTTTACTCAACAGGGTAATAAAAATAATGTAAGTAATGTAGATGCACGCATTATGGGTGGAGAATTAGGTACATCCTATAAGCTAACTGATAATTGGAAGGCAGATGCAAGTGTTAGTTATGCATGGGGGAGAAATAGTAGTGATAGTAGAGCCTTGCCACAAATACCGCCCGTTGAACTTAGGTTAGGATTGAATTATCAATATGATAAATGGTCAGCTGGAACTTTATGGCGAGTGGTGGGCTCACAACATAGAGTAGCGAAAGATCAAGGTAATGTAATAGGTAAAGATTTTGATAGCAGTTCAGGGTTTGGAATATTTTCCATCAATGGTGGTTATGACATTAGTAAGAATTTCAAGTTAACCGCTGGTATAGATAATATTTTTGATAAATACTATATAGAGCATTTAAATAGAGGAGGATCAGCTATCTTTGTTTATACCGCAGATCAGCAGATACCAGAACCTGGTCGTACCATATGGACTAAATTGAGCTTTGAATTTTAATATATGCTAAAGGCTAATTACAATTTTTACTAGCCTTTAGTCTTATTTACATTATATATCCATTGTAAAAACTAACTAAAAGGTTATCCTTATTAAATCTATTTAATAAGGATTAATAATTATGAATAAATTAAAAAAACAAGTAACTGAATCAATAATAAATAAAACTGAAGATAAACATGGAAAATCCCAACCAATAAAATTGGTAGAGCAAATGACTAAGACTAAAAACAAATTATCCAAGAAAAAATATTACCAAGAGTTAGAAAAACTACAAGCAGAGTTAGTCGCATTACAAGAATGGGTAAAAGCTACAGACCAAAAAATATGTATTATTTTTGAAGGCAGAGATGGCGCAGGCAAAGGTGGTGCCATTAAAGCGCTTACTGAAAGAGTGAGTCCAAGAATTTTTCAAGTAATCGCTTTACCTGTGCCAACTGAGCGTGAAAAGACCCAAATGTATATGCAAAGATACATTCCTCATTTGCCCGCTGCCGGAGAAGTAGTTATCTTTGACCGTAGTTGGTATAACAGAGCTGGCGTTGAACGAGTAATGGGTTTTTGTACAGAACAAGAAAGTAAGGATTTTCTACAAGTTATTCCCTTTATGGAAAAGGCTATTATCAACTCAGGCATTATTCTTCTTAAGTATTGGCTTGAGGTGAGTATGGATGAGCAAAAAAAACGTATGCAAAATCGTATTAATGACCCTAGGAAAATTTGGAAACTTTCGCCCATGGATATTAAATCTTATAGCCGTTGGTTTGATTATTCAAGGGCTAGAGATGATATGATCATGGATACAGATACCTCTTGGGCACCTTGGTTTATTGTAGATTCTAATGATAAAAAAAGAGCTAGGTTAAATATTATAAGTCACATTCTTAGTGAAATTCCTTATGAAAAAATACCCCATAAAGAAGTTAAACTTCCTCAGCGGCAGAAAAAGGGGACTTATAAAGAACCTAATTATCCTTATAGATTGGTACCTGAAAAATATTAAAGAGTTAGTCAGCTTAAATAATGCGACTAATTCCTACCATTAATGACATACTAAAATGAGGTAAATTTGCATGAAAAGTTAGCGGAGAGAGAGGCAGTTTATAACTTTGCTAGATCTCTCTGCTATAAATGGTAAAACACCCTGTGAGCAACTTTTAGAAAAAATAAGGTAACATAGCTTTGTCTCTAGCGTTTATAGCAGGCACAAATGGTTGTATTAATATGTGTGTGATTCATAGACATCATTTCACTCTATAATGATTTTATGAGCAAAGAAA
>CALYQH010000032.1 GCA_945283395.1 uncultured Ventosimonas sp.
AAAAGCTAGAACTTGTAGGGGGGAGTTTTCTAAACCCTCTACTGCTAAGTAAAAAGGAGATACTACCACACATGGCGGCACGGTGATTGAAGGGATAGAGGATTATTTGGTTTATGGTAAACCTATAGCTTGTAAGACACACATGCTGTTGTGTACTTTGTGTAAAGGAACCTTCCCTATCATTGAAGGTGTTGCGTCTACCTCTGTTCAAGGTAAATACCCAGCCGTTGAAGGTATGAAATATAAAAACAGCTTGCGGAGCTAAACTAATAGCCTTTCAAACAGAATATCAGCTTGAGAAAACTGCTTACATAACACTTTTGCAGCCATGTCCTTAAGCTGTTTTCTTTCATAAGGCTTGAGCCTAAGTTTTTTATCACTCAATGAGCAACAGGATAAATCTCTTTTTCTGCCAAATAGGTTATCAAAGTGCGATATCCAATTTTTATCAATTTAGCTATCTTTGCTAAAAAAATATATTCCTCAGTAAACAACTCTAAAAATGTTTTTGATACTAAACTTTTTTTACTCTTGTTATCCAGTTGATAGTTTATTAACCCTGTATTAACTAACTGATATGCCATTTCTTGATTGATATTAAGTAATTCTAAGTGATTTTATATATTTGTGTTGATCGCGCAGTACCATAATTGAAACAATGCCATTTCGAATACTGCTTAGTAATTTAGGTAGCGTAGGTCGTACTTTTGTCCTGATTATTCTCATTTAGATGATGGCCAATATCAAGCTGATCATATTGTTGGAACAAAATTGATAAAAAATGACATAATTAAAATATGTTAACCTTTAAAATGAAGGCATGTAAAACTAACTGCTATTTGAAATGGCAATTTTTTTTATAAGAATATAAGTTATTTATTGCCATTAGTTATATATTCATTACATCATAGTCTAACTAATTTTGTTAGATAAGGTAAAATAAATCAATCCTTGCTTACTTTGAGAGAGATTAATGAGCCATATATTTATAGATAATGCCCAATCAATTGGTAATACTCCTCTTATTCAATTGAGTAAAGTAACTATTACAGGAGTAACAATTCTAGTAAAAACCGAAGGGCGTAATCCAAGCTATTCCGTGAAATGTCGAGTTGGTGCGAATTTGATTTGGGATGCCGAGGCGTCTGGAAAACTTAAAGCAGGAGTTACTATTGTTGAACCCACATCTGGTAATACAGGCATTGCATTAGCTTATGTGGCAGCGGCCAGAAATTATAAATTAATCTTAACTATGCCTTCGTCTATGAGTTTAGAGCGTCGACAAATTTTAAAAGCATTAGGGGCCGAATTAGTATTAACTGAGCCAGCTAAAGGGATGAAAGGAGCCATTGAGAAAGCTTACGAAATAGTTCATAGTGATCCTAGTAAATACTTTATGCCGCAACAATTTGAAAATCCAGCTAACCCAGCAATTCATGAAAAAACGACAGGCCCTGAAATATGGAATGATACTAATGGAGCGGTAGATATTTTTGTGGCTGGGGTAGGGACAGGTGGTACGCTAACAGGTGTTTCTCGCTATCTTAAAATTACTCAAAAAAAGCCTATTATATCAGTAGCAGTTGAACCTTCTAATTCACCAGTTATTAGTCAAACTTTAGCGGGACAAGAAGTTAAGCCTTCAGCTCATAAAATTCAAGGAATAGGCGCAGGGTTTGTGCCTAAAAATTTAGATCTTTCTTTGGTAGATAGAGTGATACAAATAACAGATGAAGAAGCCAAACAAGTTGCCTTACGTATTATGCAAGAAGAAGGTATTTTATGTGGTATCTCTTCTGGGGCAGCAGTGGCAGCAGCTTTAAAAATAGCTCAAGAACCTACTAGTCAAGGTAAAAATATTGTAGTAATTTTACCTGATTCAGCAGAAAGATATCTTTCTAGTATGTTATTTTCAGACATATTTACTGATAAAGAAAAGACTTTATAATAACTAATAAGGTAAAAAGTAATAATGAAAAAAATATTAGCAATTCGCCATGTGTTTTTTGAAGATTTAGGTAATTTTTCTGTCATTTTTAATGAATTAGGTTATCAAATTCAATATATAGACATGGGTTTAGTTAGTAAAAAACAATTAGCTCAATTAGATGTGACATCTCCTGAATTGTTAATAGTATTAGGCGCCCCTATTGGTGTGTTTGATGAAAGCCTTTATCCTTTTATAACAGATGAGTTAAGATGGGTAATACAGCGTTTAAATAGTGGTAAACCTTTATTAGGTATTTGTTTTGGAGCGCAATTAATAGCTAGAGTGCTAGGAGCTAATGTTAAGGCTATGGGCTTTAAAGAAATTGGTTTTGCAAAGCTAGAATTAACATCAGCAGGGCAGCAATCGGTATTATCAACCATTGGCAGTAATGAAGTATTACATTGGCATGGTGATATGTTTGATATTCCTAATGAAGCGGTTTTGCTAGCTAGCAGCGATAAATGTCCTCACCAAGCTTTTAGCTATAAAAATAATGTGTTAGCTCTACAATTTCATCTTGAAGCAAATCTTAAAACTATTGACCAATGGCTAATAGGACATGCTTGCGAATTATTCAATGCTAAGGTTGATATAGTTGCTATTCGTGAGTATGCTCATCAACAACATCAGCATTTCAACCAATTAAGCCAAACTTTTATAAAACAATGGTTAGCTAACATTGCTAGTTGATGCTTCTAAATAAGATTAAACATCCTCACAGTTAACAACGCAACAATTTAGTTCTGCGCATATAATATTTGAGAATAATAACTAGCAATGAACTTATCCGCAAAATATCACAAAAATTTTACATGCCTTTTTATATCATAATGCATATAACTACTGCTCCTATTAATGGAATAAGTAACTTAACATGCAATTACTTATTAAATCAATAAAACTTTGCTGGCTATTGCTATTAGTTATTAGTCTAAATGTACAACAGGTAATAGCCGAAGAAGTCACAGATTCTTGGGCTAAACCTATTGATAAGAGCTTCAATTTTTATCAAGTGACCCCCTCAATTTATCGTAGTGCAATGCCTGACCAAAGGAAACTAAAAATTATTCAAGCACAACACATATCAACTGTTATTTCTTTAATTAAAGAAGATGATAAACAATGGCTAGGAGATAAAACCAACATTAATTATATCAGCTATCCCATTCATGCAGATCGAGTCACCGATGATGATGTTTTATATATACTGCGTACTATAAAACAAAGTTTATCTAAAGGGGAAGCAGTTTTACTACATTGTAAACATGGACAAAATAGAACAGGGCTATTTGTAGCCATGTACCGTATTGTAAATCAGCGTTGGACTAAACAACATGCTATATGGGAAATGGCAAATGTAGGTTATTCAACTGACTTAAATGATATTAAAGATGCGATTGCCTATATAAAAAAAGCTAAAGTTAGGAAAATTCGCTATGCCTTACAGTATGATAAATGCAGTACTCATAGGTTAGCTTTCTGCCATCTTTTTGAGTAACTATTAATTGATAAAGACAGCTAATTAATTATTATTAGATTAATTGGCTTGAATTCGTGACCTTTAGCTTAATGAGCTTTATAATAATAGCAAATTTATTTAGAAAAATATTTTATGAAAGAAAGCTATTCACATTATTTAACTAATCAATTTCTTATTGCTATGCCACAGTTGGAAGGCTCAGAATTTGCGCGGTCGCTTATTTATTTAGTAAGTCATAATGAGGATGGTGCCATGGGGCTCATAGTAAATCAGCATAAATCCCTTCATTTAGTAGATGTTCTCGAGCAATTAAAGCCTGAAACCTTATTTCCAGCAGATAAATTAATGACACCTATTTATCATGGCGGGCCTGTGGAGCAAGAGAGAGGCTTTGTTCTACATCCTAAGGATAAGAAATTTGAGGGTACTATTGAGTTACCAGAAATAAATATTACTTCCTCACAAGATATTTTATTTAGTATTGCCGAAAATAAAGGCCCTCAGCAAAGCTTAATTGTACTAGGATATGCCGGTTGGGGAGCAGGGCAATTAGAAAAAGAACTATTGGATAATTCTTGGCTAACCTGTCCATTTCGTTCAGATATAGTATTTGATATTCCTGCAGAGCAAAGATTGGATGTAGCATTAGGGCAATTAGGTATTCATTTTTCATCACTATCCTTACAAGTTGGGCATGCTTGATGTCTTCAGCTTCATTACCTAAGCTTGCATTAGGTTTTGACTATGGATTACGTCAAGTAGGCGTGGCGGTAGGTCAAGGTATTACTCATCAAGCGAGAGAATTATGCGTACTGAAAGCACAAGATGGAATTCCTAATTGGCAACAAGTAGCTGATTTACTAAAAGAATGGCAACCTGATGTGTTAGTGGTAGGTTTACCCTTAAATATGGATGGTACAATTAGCGAAATGAGCAAACGTGCAGAAAAATTTGCAAGACGGTTACATGGGCGTTTTCAAATCCCAGTTTATACCCATGATGAAAGATTAACCAGTGTTGAAGCCAAAGGGCGCTATGCTTTTCAAGGGCATCAAGGTGACTACCACAAAGTACCAGTAGATGCCTTGGCAGCAGCCTTAATGCTTGAAAGTTGGTTAAGCCAGTTTTCTTTATTAAGGGAGTGATTATGAAGTTACCTTCTCCTTCAGAGCTAATATCTAAAATGGCTGTAGAGTTGCAGCACTATCTAACTAAACATAACATCATCGACCCTGCTTATGTAGGTATTAAAAGCGGTGGTATCTGGGTAGCTCAAACTTTGCTTAAGACCTTGGGAAAAACGGAAGATAGTATGGGGATTTTAGATGTTTCTTTTTACCGAGATGATTTCACTAAGAAAGGTTTACACCCACAAGTAAGCCCTTCAGTACTGCCTTTCGAAATAGATGATCAACATATTGTGCTAATAGATGATGTGTTAATGAGTGGTCGCACTATCAGAGCAGCGATGAATGAACTATTTGATTATGGGCGACCTGCTAGTATAACGTTAGTTTGCTTGTTGGACTTAAATGCTAGAGAGTTACCCATTCGTCCAAATATTGTAGGGGAGGTATTAGAGTTACCAGCCAACCAACGTGTAAAAGTGCAAGGGCCTTCTCCATTAGCTCTTGAACTAAAAACTTTGGTATCTTAACTAATAAGAGAGAGTTTGTTATGTTGCAGAAAAAACAAGCGTTAGAACTTAATAGTCAAGGTCAGCTTAGACATTTTTTATCTTTGGATGGATTATCCAAAGAGATATTAACAGAAATTTTAGATACTGCTGACTCTTTCTTAGAAGTAGGAGCCCGAGCGGTAAAAAAAGTACCCTTATTAAGAGGAAAAACCGTTTGTAATGTTTTTTTTGAAAATTCCACAAGAACAAGAACCACCTTCGAATTAGCTGCCAAACGATTATCTGCAGATGTAATTACGTTAAATATATCGACATCTTCTACCAGCAAAGGTGAAATATTAAAGGATACATTACGAAATCTTGAAGCCATGTCTGCTGATATGTTTGTGATACGGCATAGTGAGTCAGGTGCAGCCCATTTTATTGCTGAACATGTTTGTCCGCATGTAGCAGTAATTAATGGTGGTGATGGTCGACATGCCCACCCTACCCAAGGCATGCTTGATATGTTAACTATTCGTCGTCATAAAGGGGAATATCCAAAGTTATCTGTTGCTATAGTAGGGGATATAATGCATTCTCGTGTAGCAAGATCAGATATGCTTGCACTGCAAACTTTGGGTTGTCAAGATATAAGGGTAATAGGTCCTAAGACGTTGTTGCCTGTTGGTTTAACAGAACAATATAAAGTTAAAGCTTTTACAAATATGGAAGAGGGAATTGAAGGAGTTGACGTAATTATTATGCTACGTTTACAAAAAGAACGTATGAAAGGGGGACTACTTCCTAGTGAGGCAGAATTTTTTAAGCAATATGGCTTGACTGAAAAGCGCCTTAAACTAGCACAAAATGATGCTATTATTATGCATCCAGGCCCCATTAATAGGGGAGTTGAAATAGAATCATCAGTAGCTGATTGCAATCAGTCTGTGATCCTTAACCAAGTGACTTATGGAATTGCCGTACGTATGGCCGTATTATCAATGGCTATGAGTGGTCAATTGGCAGAACGACAACTTGAGGAAGCACCTGTATGAATTTAACTCTTAAAAACCCCCGTCTTATTAATCCATACACAGGGCTTGATCAACAAACGGATATTCACATCCAAGGCACTAAGATTATTGCACTAGGAAATACCCCAATAGACTTTAAAGCTAATAAAGTAATAGATGCAACTGGACTTATTGCTTGTCCAGGCTTCGTTGATTTAAGCGTGGCATTAAGAGAACCAGGTTATACTTATAAAGGAACTATTGATTCAGAAACAATAGCAGCTGCCAAAGGTGGTGTTACTTCATTATGTTGTACCCCTGATACTAAACCTATTGTGGACACTCCAGCTGTTGTTGATCTTATTTTAGAACATGCTCGAAATTCTAGTTATGCAAAGGTGTATCCTGTTGGGGCTTTAACTAAAAATTTTGAAGGTAGCCGGTTAACCGAGATGGTTGCATTAGGTGAAGCGGGCTGTATAGCTTTTACTAATGGCTTAGTAGATATTACAAATAATAGGATATTGCGCAGAGCGCTAGAATATGCCACTACCTTTGATAAGCAAGTCATTTTTACTTGTCAAGATGCTAGCTTAGCAGAAGACGGTGTTGTACATGAAGGAGCTATAGCTACTTTTTTAGGTTTAGCAGGTATACCAGAAACAGCAGAAACAGTAGCTTTGACAAAAAATTTATTATTAGTTGAACAAACTGGGGTACGTGCTCATTTCAGCCAACTCACTACCGCTAGATCAGTAGAATTAATAGCTAATGCGCAGGCAAGAGGACTTGCTGTAACAGCTGATGTAGCTATGTATCAACTTATTCTAACCGAAGAAGCTTTAATCGATTTTTCAAGCCTCTATCATGTGCAACCGCCTTTAAGGACCAAAAAAGATAGAGAGGCTTTAAGAGAGGGTGTGAGAAGTGGTGTAATTCAAGCCATAGCGAGTCATCATAGACCGCAAGATAATGATGCCAAAGCAGCTCCTTTTGCTCAAACAGAGGAAGGAATTAGTAGTGTGGAAATCTTATTACCATTAGCTATATCTCTGCTTGAAGATGGTTTGTTAGATCTTACTAGCTTATTAACGCGTTTAACTAAAGGACCAGCTAATGCCTTAAATATCAAGACTAGTCAATTAGCAATTGGAGAATCTGCAGATATTGTGCTGTTTGATATTAACGATTCAACCTTAGTTGGTGATAATTGGTATTCTAAAGGTCTTAATTGCCCATTTATGGGACATTCCTTACCCGCTAAAGTTATTTATACCTTAGTTGATGGCCGAATTGTATATCAAGCAAATCAAAAATAAAGGCATTTTTTAGGCATAGTTTTTATGATTGATTGGCTAAATGCATTCCTTTCTAACCATCATGAACTAATAGGCGTAGCTTTATTTTTAATTGCCTTGCTAGAGTGTTTAGCGATAGTAGGGCTATTTATTCCAGGTATAACATTATTATTTGTTGCGGCACTTTTTGCTGGTCAAGCTGGTTTTCCTTTATGGGCTGCGTTGTTATTAGTTTTTTTAGGTGGTTTTATAGGCGATCTTCTTTCTTATGCTATAGGCTATAAATTAAAAGACAAAGTTTTTCAATTTACCATTTTAAACAAAAATATCAAATGGGTTAATATGGCTGAAGATTATTTTCAGCGGTATGGTGGCATGGGACTATTAATAGGACGTTTTATAAGTCCAATGCGACCTATTATGCCTATGCTGGCAGGTCTTTTTAATTTATCTTTTATTAAATGCTTATTTGTTAGCTTCTTAGCTAGTGTTGCTTGGAGTATTTCATTAGTAATGCCGAGTTGGATAACAGGTGCAGCTTTTGCATTACCAATAGGCAGACAATTTTGGTTAGAGCTGACTGCGGTAATGGCTACCTTAGCAATATTATTAACGATAGGTATTCATGGTTGTTTAAAGCAACAACGCTGGATAACTCTTTATATGGCCAGTGTCTGTTTTATTCTATTAACCGTTTTATATTTTTTATTGCCTCATTTACAAGTATTAGATAATGGCTTATTACTTATTACTAAAGAAGTTAAATCTTCTGAATTAGATGCAGTCGTTAGTTATATTACTGAGTTAGGTGGCTATAAAGTACAATTTGTGATATCTGCTGTATTATGTTTCCTATTACTTTTTATGAGGCAATTAAAAGCTTTACTTTTTTTTGCTTTCACTATGTTACTAACAGCCACAGTTGGCTGGATTATCAAAGAAACTGTTGATAGAGTTAGACCTCAGTCACTAACAGATATAATGCATACCTATAGTTTTCCTAGTGGGCATACATCGGCATCTTTTGCTTTCTTTATTAGTTTAGGTATTTTAGCAGGATTAGAGCGTTCTCCTAAAACAAGGCTACTCTGGTTATTCATAGCCAGTTTACCTGCTATATTTATTGCATTATCTAGAGTTTATTTAGGTGTTCATTGGGTTACTGATGTAGTGGCCGGTGGATTATTAGCGGCAGGTATTTGCATGTCAGTGCTAACTTGGATTGCATATCATGGAAAAATTCCAGCACTACCCCAACAATGCTGGAAAGTTTTACTAGCCATAGGATTACTAGTCTTTATTGTGGCTTCTATAATTTCATTTATATATTCTCAGTAAACATTTTATAGTGTAGCAACAAGAGTTATCAAATCATCCCCATGAAATTTCCAGCTTGGTGTTGCCATAACCTAGCATAAAGTCCATTTTTAGTTATCAACTCTTGATGTGCGCCACTTTCAACAATTTGGCCATGATCTAGAACTACTAATCTATCCATTTTTGCTATAGTAGATAGCCGATGAGCAATAGCAATAACAGTTTTATTCTTCATTAAAAGTTCAAGGCTTTCTTGAATAACGGCTTCTATTTCTGAGTCTAGCGCTGAAGTAGCTTCATCTAAGATCAATACCGGAGGATTAGCAACTGCTGCTCTTGCAATTGCAAGTAACTGACACTGTCCTTGTGATAAACTTGAACCATCACCACTTAACACTGTTTGATAACCATGTTCTAAATGCATGATAAATTCATGAGCATTAGCCAATTTAGCTGCCGCAA
>CALYQH010000033.1 GCA_945283395.1 uncultured Ventosimonas sp.
ATTAGTATAATTTAACCCTATGTAATAGGTTCTTAAATATTCAGCGGTCATTCCTACACTTAGCGCTTTTCTATCTTTAATAAACACCGCTTCATTACTTGGCGAATAGCCTTGCATATCCTGTAACCAAATTATAGTTGGCTTTAAGGTTAAACGGGGAACCCATATATTTCTATATTGCCATTCACTTGCTATTCTATAACCCCAAGCGAAACGAGTAGTAAAACCGTCTTTTTCACAATAACGACTAGCTATATAACAAGCTGAACTATTACCAAAAACCGCATCTTGCCCATAAAGTGTATCGCTATTTAAGCCAGCCACGTAGATCATACCTAGTGAGCTAGTCAAGGTGAATTGATTGGCTCCCATTACTTCATTAGCCGTTTTAGTTAGGCTGGTTTGAAATTGACTAATTGGCTTTCTATCATATCCTTTCACTTTTTGTTGATTTATTAGCGGGTTATTGATAGCTATCGTACGATTAAACAATTGTACTGTATTAATCTGAATAGGCATATTAGGACGATAACTAAACTCGCCTCGCCAAATAAGATCAGCAGCCAAGTCTTTGTTAAAGCTTATGCCATAAAGACGAATATGTTCAGGATAGTCAATATAGTAGCTAGAACGACCTGCTAACCAAATGGGAGCTAAGCTGCCTAAGCTATGAGCTTTATTAATAGCGGTTTGGTTAGCTGTACGTCCATTTACAAAACCGCTACGGCTATGATAATTGATAAAGTAAATACCTATATCTGTTTCAATAGGAGTGAAGTAATAATGCGCAGCTAAGCCAAATTGACCGGTGCGGCTAGCTCTATGATCCCTCTCTCTAGCCACTAATACGCCCTCCTGATTGATAGCTAAGCCTGCTAGGGAGGCCAATTCCGTCTTAGAAAGTTGCTTAGTTCCTTGTAAAGTATGCAAATACTTATTACAACCATGGGTAGTGTAATCATTATCAGCCCAAAAAGTTCCGCAATTACCATTAATAGCTGGTCGCCAAGCTAACTGATAAAAAAATTCACCCGATAAATTATCGCTAATTTGTTGAGAGAGATAGAGAAGTGAGACTGGTGTGCGTTCTACTCTAGTATCCATATCTGGCCGCCAGCCCTCTCTCTTATCAACAGGATTAATGACATTAATACCGCCATCAATATAACGCTCTTCTCCCCAGTTAAGGAGTTGTTGGCCAAGCTTAATAGTCCCCTGTTTAGTTACTAGTTGATAATGATGATATACAAAAGCTTGTTGCCATTCTGCACCGCTTGATCTATCGCTAATATAACGGGCTTTATCACTTATCTTACTAAAAGCGGCTGTTTGATCTTTAGTGACAAAGTCATACCAATATTGACCGCTTATTACTAAACCAGAATTAAAATATTTAAGATGAAGGCTATGTTTACCTTTTACCAAGCGCGAAAAACTATCAGTTTTTTTAAAATTTAAGCGGCTATTATCAGAAGAAGTAGCAAACCCTCTACCTGCATTGTTATAGCCTATAAAATGATGATTTGGTTTTGCTAAAGACCAATTATTTTTAATGGATAATTTAGTCTCAAACTCCCCCTCGAAAGGGCCAATACTAAAAGGTAAAGCAAGACAAGTTAAACTAACAAAGAAGAGAATAACAAGGAAAAAAATAATAGCTAATTGATGATAACGAAACAATGCTACGGGTTCCCCTCAGAATCCCCCTAATAGGCTAGGCTTGCAATTAGGGGGTTAACTTGTTATTCCTCTAAAGACCCCATAGCAGTGGTATTAAAACCACCATCTACATAGAGTATTTCCCCAGAAATACCAGACGCTAAGTCAGAACATAAGAAAGCAGCAGCGTTACCAACCTCTTCAATAGTAACATTACGGCGTAGAGGAGTTTGCCGCTCATTAGCCGCTAACATCTTGCGAAAACTCTTAATACCAGAAGCAGCTAAGGTGCGAATAGGGCCTGCTGAAATAGCATTAACTCTAGTCCCTTCTGGACCTAAACTACCAGCTAAATAACGTACTCCTGCTTCAAGACTAGCTTTAGCCATACCCATTACATTGTAATTAGGCATAGTTCGCTCGGCACCTAAATAAGATAAGGTCAGCAATGAACCATTACGTTTTTCCATCATTTTACGGCCTGCTTTAGCCAATGCAACAAAGCTATAAGAGCTTATATCATGAGCAATTTTAAAGCCTTCACGGGTAGTAACTGAGGTAAAATCTCCATCCAATTGATCGCCAGGGGCAAAACCAACCGCATGTACTATGCCATCTAAACCATCCCATTTTTTACTAAGCTCAATGAACACTTGAGCTATTTGTTCATCACTTGCTACATCACAAGGGAAGCAAAGCGCTTTACTTGATCCCCAATTTTCAGCAAATTCTTCAACACGACCCTTAAGTTTGTCATTTTGATAGGTAAAAGCAAGTTCAGCACCTTCACGGTACATAGCAGCTGCAATTCCAGAAGCTATTGATAATTTACTGGCAACACCTACTATTAATATGCGCTTACCTTTTAAAAAACCCATAATTTATTCCTCATTTGGAGCTGTTTGATGATCATTAAGAGGTGCTAAAAAAGCAGCCTCTAATAGTTGTTTAGTATAGGGATGTTGCGGAGAGGAAAAGAGCTGTTCAGCTAACCCTTTTTCTACCACATGCCCAGCTTTAATCACCATCAATTGATGGCTAAGCGCTTTAATTACAGCCAGATCATGGCTGATGAACAAATAGGCGATATTATACTTCTCTTGCAATTTTCGAAGAAGTTCTATCACTTGTTTTTGGACTGTTCTATCCAATGCTGAGGTAGGTTCATCTAATAAGATAAGAGAAGGTTTGAGCACTAAAGCTCTTGCAATAGCAATACGTTGCCGCTGCCCACCAGAAAATTCATGGGGGTAGCGATGCATAGAATCAGCCTCAAGACCTACCTCATTTAGGACATTAATGATAGCAGTTTCTTGTTGCTCTCGCGAACCTATCTTATGAATTTTTAATCCTTCGCCTATTATTTGCCCTATTGACATACGAGGACTAAGACTACCATATGGGTCTTGGAAAACAACTTGCATTTGGCGACGAACAGCACGCATTTGTGCTTGACTGTAGTTTGCTATATTAAGACCCTGAAAATTAATACGCCCATGGCATTTAATCAATTTTAAAATAGCTAAGCCAAGGGTAGACTTACCTGAACCACTTTCGCCAACAATACCTAAGGTTTCGCCTTGTCTTATCGTAAGGTCAATCCCATCTACCGCACGAAAATAATCTTGCTGCCTATGCAAAAGTTTTTTAGGTAAAGGAAACCATACCTTAATATCTTCCACTCTTAATAACTCTGCGCCAAGTTCTTTACCTGAAGGAGTACCACTAGGTTCAGCGGCTAGTAACTGACGGGTATATGGATGTTGTGGGCATTTAAATAATTCTTCACAACTGGCTTGCTCAACTATCTTGCCCTGCTGCATAACGCAGATACCATGGGCTATACGCTTCACTATATTAAGATCATGGCTAATAATTAGCAAAGACATACCTAACCGTGCTTGAAGATCTTTTAATAGCTCTAAAATTTTTAGTTGTACAGTTACATCTAGCGCTGTAGTGGGTTCATCGGCAATCAACAGCTCTGGCTCACAGGCTAATGCCATAGCAATCATAACTCTTTGCCTTTGCCCGCCAGAAAGTTGATGCGGATAACTAAGTAGTTTGGTTGGTGGTTTATCAATACCTACTAGCTCAAGCAGCTCTAAAATACGCTGTTGTAATGCTTTACCCCGTAGCCCTTTATGAAGTTGTAAAACTTCACCTATTTGTTTACTGACCGTATGTAAAGGATTCAAGGAAGTCATAGGCTCTTGAAAAACCATAGCTATTCTATTCCCTCTAATAGCCCTGAGTTTTCTTGGCGATAGAGTAAGTAAATCTTGTCCTTGATAGATAATTGAACCAGTAGGATTGCAAGCCATAGGATAAGGTAACAACCGTAAAATCGAAAGCGCTGTAATAGATTTACCCGAACCACTTTCACCTACTAAAGCTAAGGTTTGTGCTGGCTTGATAGCAAAAGTTACTTGATCTACTACCCGTTTTTCATTATTGCCTTCCTTGAAGGCTACCGAGAGGTCACGGATTGCTAGAAGATTCTCTGTCATAATAGTCAACGTCTAGGATCAAATGCATCACGAGCCGCCTCACCAATGAATACCAGTAATGACAACATGATAGCTAACACAGAAAAAGCACTAATACCAAGCCAAGGCGCTTGTAAATTTTCTTTACCCTGTTTAACAAGCTCTCCTAAAGAAGCCGCCCCAGGAGGTAGGCCAAACCCTAAAAAATCTAAAGAGGTCAACGTCCCTATAGCACCAGTGAGTAGAAAAGGTAAAAAGGTCATGGTAGATACCATGGCATTAGGTAAAATATGTTTAAACATTATAGCTGAATTTCTCATACCTAACGCCCTTGCCGCTCTAACATATTCAAAATTTCGGCCTCGTAAAAATTCAGCTCTTACCACATCAACCAACGCCATCCATGAAAAAAGTAACATAATACCTAATAACCACCAAAAATTAGGTTGTACAAAGCTAGCCAAGATAATCAACATATAAAGCATGGGTAAACCAGACCAGACCTCAATAAAGCGCTGCCCTGCTAAATCTATCCAACCACCATAAAAACCTTGTAATGCCCCCACTACAATGCCTAATACTGAGCTAATAAGGGTTAAGCTAAAAGCAAATAAGATAGATACTCTAAAACCATAGATAATACGAGCTAATACATCTCTTCCCTGATCATCAGTTCCTAGCCAATTTTGCAGCGAAGGAGGTGAAGGGACTGGCTCTGTTAGATCATAATTAATACTTTGATAATTAAAGCGAATCAGCGGCCAAATCATCCAACCCCCTTTTTCATTAATAACATTTTGAATATAGGGCCCTTTATAATTAGCCTCTAACGGGAGTGGTTGTTGGTTGCTGAATACGTCTTCGTTATAACGTACAAATACAGGGAAATACCATTGGTTATCGTAACGTAGCACTAAGGGTTTATCATTAGCAATAATTTCAGTGCCTAAACTGATAATAAAAAGGGTAATGAAGATCCACAAACAATACCAACCCCTTTTATTCGCCTTAAAGCGCGCAAAGCGACGTTGATTGAGTGGGGAAAGCTGTAGCATTAATCCCATAGATCAACGCTCCCTATTAGCAAAGTCAATACGAGGATCAACCAAATGATAACAAAAATCACCTACTAATTTCATCACTAACCCTATTAAGGTAAAAATGAAGAGCGAACCAAATACCACGGGATAATCTCTGCTGATAGCAGACTCATAACCAAGTAGCCCTAAACCATCTAATGAAAAAATAACTTCAATAAGGAACGAACCTGTAAAAAAAAGCCCTGTAAAAGCAGCAGGAAAACCAGCAATAACGATAAGCATTGCATTCCTTAATACATGTCCATAAAGTACTTGCCTTTCAGATAGCCCTTTAGCCCTTGCAGTTATGACATATTGTTTACCTATTTCATCTAAAAAACTATTTTTTGTCAAAAAAGTTAAAGTAGCAAAGTTTCCAATAACCAATGCCGTAATAGGCAATGCCAAATGCCAAAAATAATCTTTGATTTTACCCCATGCAGTTAGTAGATTAAAATTATTAGAAGTGAGCCCTTTTAAGGGGAACCAATCAAAATAACTACCGCCAGCAAAGACGATTATTAACATAATAGCAAATAAGAAAGCAGGAATAGCATAACCTATGATAATGGCGGTACTAGTCCACATATCAAATTTACTGCCATGATGAACTGCTTTAGCTATACCTAACGGAATGGAAACCAGATACATAATAAGGGTACTCCATAAACCTAGCGATATAGATACTGGCATTTTCTCTAAAATGAGATCTGTCACCTTAGCATCTCTATAGAAGCTTTGGCCCAAATCAAAAGTAAGATAATTTTTAATCATTATTAAAAAACGTTCTGTTGCTGGTTTATCAAAGCCATACATCTTTTCAATTTCTTTAATAAGTTCAGGATCAAGACCTTGTGCCCCTCTATATCCATTAGCTGTCGCAACTTCTGCCCCACCCCCACTCACTCGCCCCGTTGCGCCACCAGTAGCTGCATCTAATCCTTGCAGGTGTGCAATGGTTTGTTCCACTGGCCCACCGGGTGCTGCTTGAATAATAATAAAATTAAGCAACAAAATACCAAATAAAGTAGGAATAATAAGAAATAATCGCCTTAAAATATAATCAGACATTTATTGTTTTCCTAACTGTTTGGAATCATCAGAACGTTGCATATCAGCTTTAACTGCTGGTGTTGCTATAGCTGTTGCTGCATCTTTAGTTTTTTCTGTAGCCAGCGACCACCAAGTAAAAAGCCCTATATCATACTGGGGAGCTATTGAAGGTTGACCAAATTTGTTCCAATAGGCAATTCGATATTTATCTGTATAATAATTCCATACAAGGTAATAACCCCATTGTAATAATCTATCTAAAGCCCTAGCATGTAGCACTAAGCTCTCTCTAGTATCCGCTTTAATAAGTTGCTCTAGAAGAATATCTACCGCGGGATCTTTAATGCCTATAACATTCATACTACTAGGCTGATCCGCACTAGCCGAAGACCAGTAACTACGCTGTTCATTACCAGGAGAATTACTTTGTGACCAAGCAAAAGATATCATGTCATAATCGCGACTGCGCAATCTATTAACAAACTGAGCCACATCAACTCGTCTCACTTCCATGTCGATTCCTATTTCTGCCAAATTAGCTCGAAAAGGCAAAATTACCCGCTCTAAATTAGCCTGCGCTAGTAAGAACTCAAACTTAAGTTGGTTACCCTCTTTATTAACCATTTTACCATTTTTTATTGAGTAACCCGCCTCATGGAGAATTTGATAAGCTTTACGCTGCTGCTCTCTAATAATACCAGAACCATCTGAGGTAGGCGCAGTAAAGACTTTTTCAAAAACCTCAGGAGGAACCTTATCGCGCAAAGGCTCTAAAATAGCTAATTCTGCCTCCGTTGGTAACTCATTAGCCGCCATTTCAGAGTTCTCAAAATAACTGCTTAACCTTTTGTAACTGTTATAAAAGAGCTGTCTATTTGACCATTCAAAATCAAACAACAAGCTAATAGCTTGTCTTACTTTTTTATCATGAAAAACAGGTCGTCTAATATTAAAAATAAACCCTTGAATTGTCGCAATATTATGATTATCTAATTCTTTTTTAATAATTTTGCCTTCTTTTAAAGCAGGGCAATTATAACCTTTCGCCCAATCTTTAGCAGAATATTCTAAATTAAAATCAAACTGCCCTGCTTTAAAAGCTTCCAGCGCTACTGACATATCTCTAAAATAATCAACTGTAATAATATCAAAATTATAAAACCCTGCTACTACTGGCAAATCTTTAGCCCACCAATTTTTAACACGTTCAAAACGGATAGAGGACCCTGCTTTAATTTGTGTTATCTGATAAGGGCCACTTCCTAACGGTATAGTTAAATTAGTAGCAGTAAATTTTTTACCTTGCCACCAGTGTTTAGGTAACACTGGCAGCTCTCCTACTATCATAGGCAATTCTCTGTTATTACTTTGCTTAAATGTAAAAAGTACTTGATGCTTGCCTTCAGCTATCACTTGCTTGATATCCGCATAATACTGACGATAGAAAGGGCTACCTTGTTCTTTTAAGATATTAAAAGTAAATACCACATCTTCTGCAGTTATAGGGTGGCCATCATTAAATTTGGCCTTTGGTCTTAAGTAAAAACGAACCCAACTAGCATCGGGGGCTTTTTCTATTTTTTCAGCAACGAGGCCATACACTGTATTAGGTTCATCAAGCGAGCGAATTGTTAAGGTATCATAGAGTAGGTTAAGATAACGAGCAGAATTACCTCTTTCTATAAAATCATTTAAACTATCATAGCTTCCAAAAGCTGATAATTTAAGTATTCCACCTTTTGGTGCATGAGGGTTGGTATAAGCAAAGTGAGTAAAATGAGCAGGATATTTAGGTGGTTCATCATAAAGTGTAATAGCATGTTGCGGCTTAGCTAACACGAGTCCAGCAACACAGCTTAAGGTAAAAGCTAGGATGATACGAGGTATGTTTTGTAGCGTTATATCCGTCATCTATTCACTTCTTTAGTAACTATTGTATATAATCCCATTTATAAGGCGGAAGGGCGGAAGTTTGATAGCGCCTAACACACACTAGGTAAGACTTTGCTATCACTACTACGCAGGTTAGGCTATAATAATACTCTATCTGATGCTTTTATAGCAGCTATTTATGCTTGCTTACTTTGAAAAATAATCCTCTTGTCCAAGCCATCTCCCCAAATGGCTAATAACAGCCTTTACTACTTTTACTTTCTAATGCTTAGGGCTAGTTAAATAAAGTTTGCATCCCCTGTTAAATTAATAATTGTTGGGACAATATACTTATGAGAGCCAAAAATCACCATGAAAAGATATATGGCAACGAAATCAATTATAATAGTGTCAATATAACCACTAAAATGCTTTATAAAGCAGCTAGTTAATAAGTTGGCCCAGTTAATAGCTTGATTAACCATACCTGAAAACGAAAAAAGTATCAAACTAATTTTTTAGTTTGATACTTAATATTAATTAACGCCCTGTTTCAGCTATTCTTTTTAGAAGGAGCAGAGACAATCTGTTTAGCTTGTTGATTAGTTGCTAATAACCACTGGTTAATTTGCTTTTTTAAAGCTAACGCCAATTGTACATCTTCGCGCAGACCAACTACTCTATTCATAGCGGCTCTCCTTTGTAGCTTTTTCTTTAGAAAGATTAACTGGGGTGAAAGTAGTTATTTGATACCAATTTAGTTTTCTAGTCGCTATCATAGCGATAGCCAATACCCCAAACACCAGTATACTACCCAACAGGAGACTGTAATCTTCACCATTTAGTAAGACGTAAAGCATGCCATAAAGCGCAAGCAGTGCGATCCCAAAAATAATACTTTGCTTTTTATTAGCTAGAATTCCCATCATATAAAAGCTAATTAAGCCAATACAGCTAGCCGCAGAACAAAAGTATGCTAAGTTAAACCCTATATGCTCAGACAATGATAAAAGTAACAGAAAG
>CALYQH010000034.1 GCA_945283395.1 uncultured Ventosimonas sp.
TGTTTTGTAAGGGTCTTAGAAGATTTATTGAATCTATATTTGGTAGGCATAATTGGACTCGAACCAACGACCCCCACCATGTCAAGGTGATGCTCTAACCAGCTGAGCTATATGCCTGTCTAGGGTAACAAATTGTAAACAGATAAGAAAAAGTGTCAAGTTTTTTATTAAAATTTCTAATAAGAGACTAAAATTTAATCTAAAATAAGTCTTCTTGAACAAGAATAGTTATTATATAATTTTATGCAAAAAGCAGGGTCATTAGGA
Source organism: uncultured Ventosimonas sp. (assembly GCA_945283395.1). Classification (GTDB taxonomy): domain Bacteria; phylum Pseudomonadota; class Gammaproteobacteria; order Pseudomonadales; family Pseudomonadaceae; genus Entomomonas. The sequence goes on from CALYQH010000034.1 coordinate 268, forward strand.
ATTATGGCTATTCATTCTAAAAAAGTAGATAAAACCCTAACATTGAGCGATATTCTCAATCAACTTTATATTCAGCAAAGAATAACGCAACGTGCTAAAGAGTTATGTTTCATGACTCAAGGGGACACTCCTTTAGCGCAACAAAATCCTTTAGAGGTGATTGCTAATCAAAGAATCGATGACTTAGCAAGACCTGGTAAAAAGTTAGATATTGAAACTTTGACTAAATGGTTAGCTGACTGGGTTGGTCAACCTTACCGTCGAGTAGACCCTTTAAAAGTAGATGTAGCTTCAGTAACTGCTATTATGTCTTATGCTTTCGCTAAACGTAATCAGATCTTAGCGATAGAGGTAACACCAGAAAAGGTTATTATTGCGAGTATTCAGCCCTTAATCTTTGCATGGGAACAAAACTTACAACATATCTTAAAATGTCCTATCGAAAGGGTAATTATTAATCCTAGTGAATTACTTAGATTGACCAATGAATTTTATAATTTAAGTAGCTCAGTTACCGAAGCTTTTGGTGAGGAATTAGGAAATAATTTAGCTAACAATACTTTCGAGCAATTGGTTAGTCTAACTAGTAATAGTGATAATCCTAATGCCGATGATTCACACATCATTAAAATTGTTGATTGGCTTTTTCAATATGCTTTTCAACAAAGAGCAAGTGATATTCACTTAGAGCCTAGACGGGATTTTTATTATGTTAGATTAAGAATAGATGGAGTTTTACATAATGTTTACCAGCTTCCTGTGCGTGTTGGTATAGCCGTAGTAAATAGGCTTAAAACATTAGGTCGAATGAATATCGCAGAAAAGCGTAGGCCGCAAGATGGTCGGGTAAAAACAGTAGCCCCAACAGGTGGTGAAGTAGAGTTACGGTTATCAACTTTACCCACCGCCTTTGGTGAAAAAATGGTAATGCGTATTTTTGATCCTAATGTTTTATTAAGAGGTTTTACTGAGTTAGGCTTTTCCAATGACGATTTAAAACGTTGGAATGCAATGACTACGCAACCAAATGGTATTATTTTAGTTACTGGGCCTACTGGTTCAGGTAAAACAACAACCCTCTACACTACTCTCAAACAGTTAGCCACCCCAGAAGTTAATGTTTGTACAATTGAAGATCCAATTGAAATGATTGAGGATTCTTTCAACCAAATGCAAGTTCAGCACAATATTGACTTGGACTTTGCTAGTGGAATTAGAACATTAATGAGACAAGATCCTGATATTATCATGATAGGAGAAATCCGCGATCTTGAAACAGCAGAAATGGCTATCCAAGCAGCTTTAACAGGGCATCTTGTATTGTCAACCGTCCATACAAATGATGCTCCTAGCACTGTTACCCGTTTGTTAGACTTGGGGGTTCCTTATTATCTCATCAAGAGTACAGTTTTAGGTATAATGGCTCAACGGTTGGTTAGAACATTATGTCCTCACTGTAAAGAACCTAATGAAATAGACGAAAGTGTCTGGAGTGAATTAACAAAACCTTGGTCATCATCTGCTCCCAAACATGCTATGAAGCCGATAGGCTGTCCCGAATGCCGTGAAACTGGTTATAAGGGACGTATAGGTCTATATGAAGTTATGTTATTTTCTAATGAAGTGAGAAAATTAATTCAGCCAGAAACTAATGCAGATGAACTGCGCATTCAGGCTTATAAAGAAGGTATGCATAGTTTAAGATTATCTGGAGCACAAAAAATTGCTAAAGGGTTGACAACAGTAGAAGAAATATTGAGAGTTACGCCTCATTGATAAGTTAAATTTAATAAAAGTAAACTTCTCTTTAAAAAATTATTCTATTAAATGGCGCTATAGTCTAACAAACTGAAATAGTGAATATTATTACTATTCAAAATAGCATTATAATAGTTAGCATAGCTTTTTTTATTATTATCTAAGTGTCAAACTTTTATCATTATGAATGTAAAACTAGTAGTTACCCTAGCTTTTATGGTTATTATTATCGCCCTAGCTATTCTTTTTAGAGCTCATAACCAAAATATTATCTTACAAGGTGAAGTAGACGCACCACAAGTAATTGTTGTATCTAAAGCCAAAGGGCGTGTAATAGAACGCTATGTTGAGCGAGGAGATGATGTTAAAGCTGGTGATCTGTTAATTAAATTAGAGGCACCTGAACTTATTGCCCAACTAAAATCTGCCGAAGCAGCCAGAGATATTGCGAAAGCCCGTTTTCAAGAATCAATGAATGGCACTAGAGAAGAAAATATTCGTAGTTCCAAAGCGGATTTATTAAAAGCACAGGCAAGTTACGCCAATGCTGTAAGCACTTATAATAGAAATAAACAATTAGCTGCCAAGGGATATTTAGCTGACCTAGCTTTAGAAACTTATCAAAAGGATAGAGATACAGCAGCTGAGACTGTTAGAGCGGCTAGAGCAAATATGGATTTAGCACTACATGGTGACAGGGTAGAACAAAGGGAACAATTTTCTGCACAACTCAGGGAGACAAAACATAATCTAGCTGAAATTAAAGCCGTTACTGATGATCTCAATGTCGTTTCACCTGTAGATGGAGAAATAGGCCCTATTCCAGCAGAAGTAGGTGAATTACTAAACGCTTCAAGCCCCCTTATGACGGTAATTCGTATATCGCAGGCTTATTTTGTTTTTTATTTGCGAGAAGATATTCTAGCCAATATAAAAAAAGGTGACATTATAGAAGTATCAGTACCTGCAATAAAAGCTGTAGATGATAAAAAAATAAAAGCTCGCGTAGGTTATATTGCTCCTTTAGGGGACTTTGCAACAAAACGTGCCACCCGAGCAACTGGCGATTTTGATCTAAAAACCTTTGAAGTACGCCTTTATTTAGAAAAACCAGTCGCCAATTTAAGAATTGGAATGAGCGTATTATGGGATTGGCAAAAATAAAGTCTTATTGGCGATGTTTTTATCGTTCTTTTCATTATGAAGTTAACGCATCATCTAAAAGCTTTGTTGTCCACTGGTTTACTTGGATTTTTCCTATCATCCTTTTTGCTCTATTAGCAGGCTTATTTGCTCAAAATACTCTGCTTAATCTTCCTATTGCAGCAGTAGATAATGATAATAGTCCATTATCTCGGCAACTTATAAGAGAATTCAATGCTACTGCTCACGCCAAAGTAACACTTTATAGGCATGGACTTGATAGTGCCTTAAGAGATTTAGAACAATCCAATATCTATTCGATTCTCTATATACCAGTAAATTTTGAAAAAGATGTACTAGCTAGAAAACAGCCCACACCAAGGCTTTATTATAATGCGTTATTCTATAGTAGTGGTTATTTTTCAACACAAGATTATCCCGCTCTTATTGCCTCACTAAATACCAGTTATAGCAACATAGCCAAAGCCAGCTATGGCATAACTATACCTAAACTAACTAATGCAAGCGTTGTCTATAATAGTCTATTTAATGCTACCTCTAACTATTCGTATTATCAACAATTTGCCGCTACCATTCATATCTTACAAATGTTCATTGTTTCTAGTATGATCTATATATTAAGTCATAAAAAAGAATTACTAGTTGCCCGTCCATTTAGTATTTATCTGTTAGGCAAATTAGCTCCTTATACACTTACTTACACTGCTATCCTCATGTTCTCTTTAGCCGGCCTTATATTTTTCTCGGGAGCACATGTGGTAGGTAATCCAATCTATATGCTAATCATTGCAGTATTTTATATTATGGCTGCCCAAGGGATAGGCATCCTACTTTTTACTTTTACTAAATCGGCATTAACTGCTTATAGTTTGATTAGCTTATTCGTTGCTTCTGCTTTATCTTACTCGGGTCTAACTATTCCTGAACTTTCTATGCCATTACCCGCTCAAGTTATTGCTAATCTACAACCGTTAACTCATGCTCTTTATGCTATGTTTGATGTTTTTTTAAGAGACGTAAAACCGCTTGCCTTATTAAAAGTTTGTCTCATTTTGAGCATCTATCCTATAGTAGTAACTCTATTGGTAAGAAATAGACTGCAACGCCGCTTACATTTAGAGGAAAACTAAATATGTCGCAGAGCTTCCAAGAATATTTAAAAACTGCTAAAAATACCTTATTAAGACTACTTAAGACTCCTATGTGGATGATGTTGTTAGTTTCTCTTTGTTTAACCAGTTTAGTATTTGGTCATCAAACAGTATGGGATTTACCCGTTGCTGTTATAGATTTAGATCGTGGACTTGCTAGCCACTTCATTACAAGACAAATCAATGCGTCGCCGAAAATGCAAACTATTAACTCTGATAATCTTGACCAAGCGCGTGAGGATCTACACTGGCGTAAATTGTTTGCTGTTATAGTTATTCCTAAAGACTTTGAGAAACACTTTCTACGAGGAGATACAACAACAATTTCTGTTTATGGTGATGCCACTAGTCGCCTTGCAAATGGACAAATACAACAAGCTATCACAACTATTTACCAAGAGTTATCAACTCAATATAATCAGCAACTACTTTTTACTCAAGGGTATGCACCGAGTCAGGCACAAGTAGTTCTTAATCCTATGAATGACAACTTAACTGATCTTTATAACCCTGGTATTAACTTTGCAGCTATCATTTTACCGGGCTTAGTCATTATGATGTTACAACAGTCCATGCTGATGGCCAGTACTCGGAGCAGTATTGCCCTTTATATTGCCCATAATGGCAAAACTCCTTTGCATATCCATCTTGGTGCTATGACAGGGTTAATTCCTATTTGGCTATTTCTTGCTGTGGTACTTTTTGTTTTCTGGCCTGCGGTTATGGGGTTCAGGCAAACTGACCCTATTCTATAACTTTTAGTGCTGACTATACCTTTTTTATTAGCTACCATGGCGATGGGCACATTTATTATGCAATGTCTACGTAGTGTCGAACTAGTTTATTTAACCCTTACTTTTATACCCATGCCTGTTTTCTATTTTTCTGGAGCTATTTGGCCTGCTAGCTCTATGCCTCCTATTATATGGTTTATATCTCGTTTACTTCCCTCTACATGGGCAACTAAAATGCTAGCTGGTACTAACCAATTAGGTTTACCTATATGGGATGTATGGTCAGATCTGCTTATGTTAGTAGTGTTAACTATATTCTATACTATGCTAGCTTTCATAGTAGGCTGGATGCGAGATTATGGTTGGTCTCGTATTTCTTGGCGAAAAGCATAATGATTATGAAAAGTATTGGATGATTAAGAAGCTAACGTTTAGAATGTTATCTACTATCAAAGAGGATTACTATGACAAACTCTACAGACAAACAGCAACAATCTGAACAAATGACTCATTTCGGTTACCAAAGCATACCGGAAAGCCAAAAGTCAAAAAAAGTAGCTGAAGTATTCCACTCAGTGGCAACTAAATATGACATCATGAATGATTTGATGTCAGGTGGAATACATCGTTTGTGGAAGCGTTTCACCATTGAACTGTCAGGAGTAAGATCAGGCAATAAGGTACTAGATATAGCTGGAGGTACTGGTGATTTAACAAGACAATTCTCAAAATTAGTGGGTTCGACTGGCGAAGTAGTTTTGGCTGATATTAATTCTTCAATGTTGAGTGTAGGCCGAGATAAATTAACTGATAAAGGGTGCATTTATAATGTTCGTTTTGTACAAGCTGATGCTGAGAACTTACCTTTTGCTGATGAAACCTTTGATTGCGTTACTATTGCTTTTGGATTACGCAATGTCACACATAAAGACCAAGCATTATCATCTATTTTTAGAGTCTTAAAATCAGGCGGTAGATTATTAGTTTTAGAGTTTTCCAAACCTACTAATCAGCTTTTTTCGAAAGTCTATGATAGCTACTCTTTTGCTTTTTTACCTCTTATGGGTAAACTAATAGCCAATGACTCAGAAAGTTATAAATATTTAGCTGAATCGATTCGCATGCATCCAGACCAAGAAACATTAAAAGCTATGATGCAAACAGTTGGCTTTCATCCTGTCACTTATCATAATATGACTGGAGGTATTGTGGCTCTTCATAAAGGAATTAAACCTTAATGAATAGTCAACTACTTACCCAAGCTTTTTTAGCTACTGCTGAAATGGGTTTAAATAGATTACTGAAAACTGATAGTAAAGCTATTATCCAGCTAACTCAATTAGCAACTAAAGTCATAGCTATTCAAACCAGTTTTACAGCTACTGATCCGTTATATGTTATAGTTACTGAACATGGTGTTTACCTAACGGTCCATAGTAGCCAAGTTGCTGATTGTAAGATTATTGCTCCAGCTCCTATACTATTACAATTATTACTAACTACTAACAAAGAGGATTTATTAGCCAGCTCAAGTATTATTATTGTGGGAAAAACCTCTCTAGCTTTTACTCTAGGTAGGATTTTAGATAGTCTACAACCTGACTGGCATTATGAACTTTCCCAATGGGTTGGAACGGTAACTGCAAGCACTATTATTAACTCATTGAAAGCAGGTAAAGAGCAGCTAGCAGTAACTATTAATTTCATTAAGCACCATATGGCTAATATTGGCACTAATATTCACTTTTCTAATGAAATAGATAAATTAGCCAAAACAAACCCTGTTACTGATCTACTAAGCTTATTAAAGAAACCATTTAGGCAATCTTAAGATGAGATTACTGGCAATACGAAGACTCTTTAAAATTACTAAGGTTGTTATCAAATACCGCCTAGATGACCTATTATTTGATATACCTATCTTGCCTTTTTGGGTACGTATTTTTAAAAAATTTCTCCCTTGGCGGTGGTTTAGACGTAAACCTTTAAGCATTAGTAGAGGAGATCGTATTAGATTATCATTTGAGGAGCTAGGGCCCGTCTTTGTTAAATTCGGCCAGATGCTCTCAACTAGGCAAGATCTTTTGCCTGCTGATATCCTTTCTTCACTTGCCTCTCTACAAGACAATGTTCCACCATTTCCTACAGAGCAATCAATCTCATTAATTGAAAGCCAATTAGGTATGAAAGTTAACGAAGCTTTCAGCCAGTTCAATTATCAACCATTAGCTTCAGCTTCCATCGCTCAAGTACATACAGCTATTTTAAAAACAGGAGAAGAGGTTGTAGTTAAGGTGGTACGGCCTAATTTAAAACCTATTATTGCACAAGATATTTCATGGTTATATTCATGTGCCAAAGTAGCTGAGTACATTAATTATGATGCACGAAGAATGCATCTTATAGAAGTTATTACAGACTATGAAAAAACTATTAATGACGAGCTAGATTTACAAAGAGAAGGAGCAAACCTCTCCCAGTTACGGCGTAATTTTGAAAATTCTGATTTACTTTATATTCCTAAAGTATTCTGGCCTCTTTGTCGTTCACAAGTTTTAGTAATGGAACGTATTTATGGTATTGCTGTTACAGATATTGCTAGACTCAAAGAATTTAATATTAACTTAAAAGCTCTAGCAGAACACGGAGTTGAAGTTTTTTTTACACAAGTATTAAGAGATAGTTTTTTTCATGCTGACATGCATCCAGGTAATATTTTTGTAGATCCAAACAAACCTGACTCCCCTCGTTATATAGCTATAGATGGAGGGATAGTAGGCAGTTTAACTCCTGAAGATCAGGATTATGTAGCACGTAATGTATTTTATTTTTTCCGAAGAGACTACCGCAGAGTTGCCCAACTTCATCTAGACTCTGGATGGGTACCTCCTGACACTAAAGTTAATGAATTAGAAGATGCTATCCGTAGTGTTTGTGAGCCTATTTTTGAAAGGCCATTAAAAGACATTTCTTTCGGTTTTGTATTAATGAGACTATTCCAAATAGCTCGTCGCTTTAACATGGAAGTTCAACCTCAACTAGTGTTACTACAAAAAACCTTATTAAATATTGAAGGACTCGGGCGTCAACTCTACCCTGAATTAGATTTATGGCATACCGCCAAGCCTTATTTAGAGCGGTGGATGAAACAAAGATTAGGAGTGCGTCGTCTTATCTCTGATTTTCGTTCTCAACTTGAACAGTTGCCTCATCTAGCTAAAATGGCTCGAAATATTATTGAACATCAAAATCGTCAAATAAAATTACAACAGAAACATCAAACCAAACAAACACAAGAGACAATATTAGTTAAATTATTTGCAGCAATATTACTAATAGGTAGTATTATACTTGGTTTTACTGAAAATTTTTCAATAGCTCAACAATGGCCTATCTACCTTATGTCAGTTGTTGGTATTTTCTTAATTATTCGATCTAGTTAATCAGCTTATATGTCTTACGAATGGCTTACACAAATAAAATGGAATGAGAGTGGCTTAATTCCTGCTATTGCCCAAGATTATCAAACAGGTGAAATACTTATGATGGCTTGGATGAATAGTGAATCACTAACACTTACCATTGGCGAACAACGAGCTATCTATTGGTCACGTTCACGAGCCAAATTATGGCGTAAAGGTGAAGAATCGGGTCATATTCAAAAACTACATGAGATTTATATTGATTGTGATGCTGACGTTATTTTACTAAAAGTAGAGCAAATAGGTGGTATAGCTTGCCATACTGGTCATACCAGTTGTTTTTATCGTAAATTGATAGATAATAAATGGATAGCAATATCCACTCCATTAAAAGACTCTCACGATATTTATCATAAAGGTTAACTTATTATGGCAGACACCCTTAATAAACTAGCAAAAGTATTAGAAGAACGCAAATATGCCTCTCCTGAAAGCTCCTACGTAGCGAGTTTATATCATAAAGGTTTAAATAAAATTTTAGAAAAAGTAGGTGAAGAATCT
>CALYQH010000035.1 GCA_945283395.1 uncultured Ventosimonas sp.
GTGATGAAAAGCAAATGCATAGAAACATCAACTAAAATAATTTAATAAAAAGGGAAGCTTCGGCTTCCCTTTTTCATATAGCTATTGTGTTAATCGTGATGTTTATGTTCATCTTCCTTAAAGCCCATCGCATGAAGTTTTGCATAAGCTCCACCAAGAGCCAATAATTCTTCATGTGTACCTCTCTCTACAATTTGACCATTAGCCATCACTAAAATTAAATCGGCTTTCTCAATAGTGGATAATCTATGAGCTATCACTAATGTCGTTCTGCCTTCCATAACTCTATCTAATGCCGCTTGAATATGTCGTTCTGACTCAGTATCTAAAGCTGATGTAGCTTCATCTAGTATCAACACAGGTGCATTTTTCAACAAAGCACGTGAAATGGACAAACGCTGTCTTTGTCCACCTGATAACTTAATACCATTCTCCCCAATCAGTGTTTGATAACCTTCTGGCAAGTTTTCAATAAACTCATCTGCATAAGCTGCCTTGGTAACCTCTTTTACCTGCTCTAAGGTGCTATTTGCTAAAGATCCATAGGCAATATTTTTAAATACTGTTGTATTAAACAACGACACTTGTTGGGTAACTAACGAAATATGCTTTCGCAAGTTAGCTAACTTATAATCATTGATGTCAATACCATCTAATAAAATATGCCCTTCTGCATACTGATAAAAGCGTGGGATCAAATTAGCTAACGTGGATTTTCCACTTCCTGAACGACCTACTAAAGCAATCATTTGGCCTGGTTCAATGGTAAAATTAATATTCTTTAAAACTTCTCTATTTGTACCAGGATAAGTGAAGGCTAAGTTTTTAATCTCTAACTTACCAATAGCTTGGTCTTTCTCAACAGTCCCATTATCCACTTCTGGTTCTTCATCCAACACTTCAAAAATCGTCTCGGCGCCAGCTAACCCCTTTTGAATGTTAGAACTTACTTCAGAAAGTTGCCGGATTGGTTTAGGTAATAAACCTGCTGCGGTAATATAAGCCACTAACTCACCAGCTGAAGCATCACCTCTTAACAATAAAACTAAAAACAATAATACTGCCATTGCTGAATAGATAACTAATTGCAATAAAGGCGTATAAATAGCCCCAGTAGTTACCATCTTCATTTGTTTTTTCACACTATCATCAGTTACTTTTTGGAACCGAGCCGATTCATATGCCTCACCACCAAAGCTTCGCACTACGCGATAGTTTTGCACAGTCTCTGAAGCCACGTGCGTCATATCACCCATAGCTAGTTGAATTTTCTTAATTTGCTTACGAAACTTTCTACCCGCTATGCTCACCATCAACGCGATAAGTGGCAGTATGACTATCATAACTAGGGTTAATTTCCAATTCATATACAGCAAGTAACAAAACAAGAAAGTAATTGTTAAGCCTTCACGAAAAATCACCTTAATAGCATCTGTAGCAGCCCCTGTAACCATACCTACATTAAACAGAATCAGCGATACCATATGACCTGAGTTTCTATCATCAAAATAGCGGCTAGGTAATACAAAATATCTATTAAATAGCTCCAACCTTAAATCTTGCACTAACCCCAAAGTAACACGAGCTAAATAATAACTACCTAAAAAAGAACCTACCCCTTGCCATATCGCAATTAAAATCAAAAAAACGGGGACAGCATAAAGTAAATCTAACTTTTCAAAATAAGGGATATTATGAAATAAACTAGTAGACTTACCACTTAATGCATCTACAAAGAACTGCAGTATATGAGCAAGCATAGGTTGTGAAGAAGCGAAGATTATATAGCCTAAAATGCTAATAGAAAAAAAGCCTATATAAGGTTTCACATAAGTTAACAACCTAAAATAGAGTTTTAAACTGGAAACTTGTTGTTTAGAATTAGTCATCTGTCCTATTCTTTTTCACTTAAAATTTGATTATAACATGCACAAATTAAGGCACACCCATAAAACTAATAAGTCAGCTCAATCAATACCTAATTGTGGCCAAATCTCATCTATTTTTTTTACGATAGTAAGGTCTTTTCTAATCACCTTTCCCCACTCTCTATTGGTTTCACCAGGCCACTTATGGGTTGCATCTAATCCCATTTTGCTACCTAAACCAGATATAGGAGATGCAAAATCCAAATAATCGATAGGCGTATTATCCATTAAAAGCGTATCTCTTTTAGGATCCATCCTAGTTGTAATGGCCCAAATTACGTCATTCCAATCACGAGCATTAATATCGTCATCTGTCACAATAACAAATTTGGTATACATAAATTGCCTAAGAAAACTCCATACCCCCATCATGACCCTTTTAGCATGCCCAGGATATTGTTTTCTGATAGTAACCACCGCCATTCGATAGGAGCAACCTTCTGGAGGCAAATAAAAATCAACTATTTCAGGAAATTGTTTCTGCAAAATAGGAACAAATACATCATTTAGCGCTAAACCAAGAATAGCAGGCTCATCTGGTGGCCGACCTGTGTAGGTACTATGATAAATAGGATTTTCTCTATGCGTGATACGTTCTATAGTAAACACAGGGAACTTATCTACTTCGTTATAGTAACCTGTGTGATCTCCGAAAGGCCCTTCATCAGCCATTTCATTGGGATGGATTACCCCTTCTAACACAAACTCAGCACTAGCTGGTACTTGTAAATCATTACCAAGGCACTTAACTAGCTCCGTTTTTTGCCCTCTTAATAAACCAGCAAATGCATATTCAGATAATGCATCAGGGACAGGAGTTACTGCACCTATAATGGTAGCAGGGTCACAGCCTAAAACCACCGAAATAGGAAATGGCCTATCTGGGTATTTTTGCCGCCATTCTTGATAATCTAACGCTCCTCCTCTATGGCTTAGCCAACGCATAATTACCTTATTACGTCCTATTACTTGTTGCCTATAGATACCTAGATTTTGTCTATCCTTAGACAGGCCCTTAGTAACCACAATTCCCCAAGTAATCAGTGGCCCAGCGTCATCCGGCCAACATTTCTGCACAGGAATTTCGCTTAAATCTACCGCCTCACCTTCTTTAATTACTGCATGACAAGGGCCTTCTTTACGCACTTTTGGTGACATATTTAATACTTGTTTAAATAAAGGTAGTTTTTGCCAGGTATCCTTTAAGCTTTTGGGCGGTTCAGGCTCTTTAAGAAAAGCAAGGAGTTTCCCTATATCTTTTAGTGCTGCTAAACTATCAGTCCCCATACCCAAAGCAACGCGGCGTGGGGTGCCAAATAAGTTGGCTAATACCGGCGTAGAAAAGCCAGTTGGATTCTCAAATAGTAAGGCTGGCCCTTGTTTTCTAAGCGTTCTATCACATACCTCAGTCATTTCTAAATGAGGTGAAACTGCTGCAGTAATTCGCTTGAGTTCCCCTTGCTGTTCTAAAAGCTGAATAAAACTTCTCAAGTCGGCATATTGCATAACTAAAACGCCTCTTTATAGCGATCTATGAACAACTACTTTCTTTTCATAGATTGGAAAAACTCATCATTAGTCTTAGTATCCTTTAATTTATCTAATAAGAATTCAATTGCTGCAATTTCTTCCATAGGATGGAGAATTCGCCGCAAAATCCACATTCTTTGTAATTCTTCTTCAGTAGTTAATAACTCTTCACGACGAGTACCTGAGCGATTAATATTGATAGCAGGGAAAACACGCTTCTCTGAAATTTTACGATCAAGCTGTAACTCCATGTTACCAGTACCTTTAAACTCTTCATAGATAACTTCATCCATTTTAGAGCCGGTTTCCACTAGCGCTGTTGCTAAAATGGTTAAACTACCACCCTCTTCAATATTACGGGCAGCACCAAAGAAGCGTTTAGGTTTCTCCAACGCATGGGCATCCACACCACCTGTTAATACTTTTCCAGAACTAGGGATGACAGTATTGTAGGCCCGTGCTAACCTAGTAATAGAATCCAATAAAATAACTACATCTTTTTTATGCTCTACCAGTCTTTTGGCTTTTTCAATGACCATCTCAGCAACTTGCACATGACGCACAGGAGGCTCATCAAAGGTAGAAGCCACCACTTCGCCTCTAACAGTGCGTTGCATCTCCGTTACCTCCTCGGGACGCTCATCTATCAATAACACTATTAAGTGACATTCAGGATTATTACGGGTAATATTACTAGCTATATTTTGTAGCATAAGAGTTTTACCCGCCTTAGGAGGTGCTACTATTAGCCCCCGCTGGCCATTACCTATGGGGGCACAGAGGTCTATAACCCGCCCTGTTAAATCCTCGGTAGAACCATTGCCTACTTCCATTACTAATCTTTGATCTGGAAATAAAGGGGTTAAATTTTCAAATAAAATTTTATTTTTTGCATTTTCAGGCTGATCAAAATTGATAGTATCAACTTTTAATAGTGCAAAATAACGTTCACCCTCTTTTGGAGGTCTAATTTTACCGAAAATAGTATCACCCGTACGTAAATTGAAGCGGCGTATTTGACTAGGTGAAACATAAATATCATCAGGGCCTGCTAAATAAGACGAATCGGCCGAACGTAGGAAACCAAATCCATCTGGCAATATCTCTAGGACTCCATCACCTGATATTTCTTCACCACTTTTAGCATGGCGTTTTAATAATGAAAAAATAATGTCTTGCTTACGGGAACGAGCCATATTTTCAAGGCCCATTTGCTCAGCAATTACCAATAATTCTGCAATAGGTTTTTGTTTAAGTTCTGTAAGATTCATAAGAATGAAAACTGAGGTTTAAGATGGAAAGATAGATGTTTTCATGAGGTTGAAAACGGTTCTTAATAAATAGCTATATTATAAGTTTAATAAGCTTTAGACAAAATTCTTTTTAAGTATAAATTATTATCATTTTTATGTCTAGTTAAATTTAATGCTATGGTCTGTTATGACCATTTTTATTTGTTGTAAATAAGTTAGTTAATTGCGAGGGCGCAGATCTTTTATTTTTTTTATGATCTGCGCCCCAAAAATTTAATCACTCTGTTGTTAATTGGTAGTTGGCTATTTATTTTATTATGCAACAACCTATCTTTTTATAGTGTTATATTATTTTTATTTTACTCGTATTAACTTCTTTTTTTATTGTTATTTACCAAAGTCTTTATATATTATTTTTCATAATACAAAGCATATTTTGTACCAAAAAATATATTTATATATTTTTCATAGCATTATAGTATCCCATTAGTTATTGATTAGCTTTCTCTCTACTAAGTGTTACCTTTTTACCCGACAAAGTGTTACCTTTTATTAACAACATTATTTTTTTATACTATTACTAATAACCCATCTTTTAATATTTATCTTTTATGCATGAGCTGGCTAATGTTTAATCAATTTAATCTCAATGAGCGTCTCCAAAAAGCACTAAATAAGCGCTCTTATGACCAACCAACCGAAGTTCAAAAACTTACCATTCCTGCTGCTATTAATGGCCATGATCTGTTCGTAACCGCTCCCACAGGCACTGGCAAAACAGCCGCTTTTTTACTACCACTGATTCATAATCTTCTTACAATAGGCCATCCTGGCCGTGGTTTACAAGCACTTATTATCTTACCTACGAGAGAGTTAGCTCACCAGATATACCAAGAACTTGAACAATTTAATAGCTATACTTTTTTTGAAGCCTGCCTAATAACAGGCGGCGAAGAACTCAAACAGCAAGCTGCCCGAATAAGAAAAAATCCTGACATTATAGTAGGTACACCTGGCCGCTTAGTTGAGCATTTAAAAGCCCATCAGATATCTTTAGTACAGTTAAGATTGGTTATTTTAGATGAAGTGGACCGTATGTTAGATATGGGCTTTGGAGATGATGTTAAATTGTTATTAAATACTCCTAGCAACAAGCAAACATTACTTTTCTCAGCAACTGCAGGTGATGAAAAGTTACAACAACTGGCAAAAAGTTTATTAATTGACCCAATAGAAATACATCTAAATGATCATAACCAACCTAATAAAAATATCTTACAACAATGTATAGCTGTAGATAACCCTAATCATAAAACAAAACTTATTCAATGGTTAGTTACTCATGAGGTCTATAAACAAGCTATTATTTTCACTAATACCAAGGCTCAGGCTGAATTATTAAGCTTACTTTTTACTAAACATAAAATTAAACATGTGGTGTTGCACAGCGATAAATTAGCTGAGGAGCGGAAACAAACGATGCAACGGCTAAAACATCAACAGATAAATATACTTATTGCTACTGACCTAGTGGCACGTGGTTTAGATATAAAAAATGTTGATCTAGTGATTAACTACAATTTACCTAACAATATCGAAGAGTATATTCACCGTATAGGGAGGACAGGACGTATGAATAATAGCGGACTAGCTATCTCGCTTATTGATTGCATTGATCGAAGAAAATTAACAAGCTTTGAACAAGAATTGAAATATCCACTCACCAAACGAGTAATAAGTCATTTAGCGGGAAAATTTCGCAAATCATCCACCCCAGCTAACAAACGAACCACTAAAACTATTGATAAAGGTACTAAAAGTTCTACTAAACAACATACTAAAAAATCAATTCAAACTGCTAAAAACTCAGTAGCGTTAGTAAGTGCTGATGGATTTGCCCCTCTTAAAAGAAAAAAAGTTGTTTCTAGTCATAAATCTACTACAAATTGACTACCTAATTAAGCTACACTAGCCGAAAATATATAAGCAACCTAAGAAAGAATAGAGGTATAACTGTGGATATTATAGAAACCATTAAAGAGCAAATAGCTAGTAATCCTATCTTAC
Source organism: uncultured Ventosimonas sp. (assembly GCA_945283395.1). Lineage (GTDB taxonomy): Bacteria > Pseudomonadota > Gammaproteobacteria > Pseudomonadales > Pseudomonadaceae > Entomomonas. The sequence continues at coordinate 6,779 of CALYQH010000035.1, forward strand.
TCTATATGAAAGGCTCTCCTAATGCTCCTCAATGTGGTTTTTCAGCAAGAGCCGCCCAAGTACTTATTAGCTGTGGTGAAAAATTTGCCTATGTAGATATTTTACAACATCCAGAAATTCGTGCCGCATTACCCAAATATGCTAATTGGCCAACGTTTCCTCAACTTTGGGTCAATGGTGAACTAATAGGTGGTAGTGATATCATTTTAGAAATGTATGAAAAAGAAGAACTACAACCTATTATCAAAGCCGCAGCAAATAAAGAAGCTTAGCTTAGAAAAGGGGTGTACTAATACATCCCTTTTGTACTGTTAAACTCTGCTAATATTTATAAATCAGACTAAAAGCTATTAACCACATCACTACACCAATTAAAAAATCAAGTATTCGCCATGAAATTGGTTTTGCAAAAAGTGGTTTTAATAACCTAGCACCATAACCTAAAGCAAAGAAAAAGCAAAATGAGGCAGAAATAGCCCCTAACGCAAAATAGCCCTGTTTTCCGGAATATTGATTAGCAATAGAGCCCATTAATAAGACAGTATCTAAATATACATGTGGATTTAACCAAGTTAATGCTAAACAAATAAGTATAGTTGTTTTCAAAGATTGCTGGCTATCTCCATTAGTACTTAATACGCTAGTACCTAAATAGGATTGCCAAAAGCTTCTAGCTCCATAACAAAATAAAAATAAACATCCTATATATCTCATAATCCACTCAATACTAGGAAGTACTTTTATCACTAACGATAAACCGAATACCCCAATGGATATTAATATGGCATCAGAAAATGCGCAAATTAAACAAATCCATAGCACATGTTGGCGCTGTAATCCCTGCTTTAATATAAATGCATTCTGTGCCCCAATAGCCACAATTAATGAAAGACTTAAACTAAACCCAGCTAATACGGTATGCATTTCTCTATTCCTAAACTACAACAATTAACAGAAACTTATTATAATAACTATTATCAGACAGTAAAGTAACAGGTTTTTAGATGACTGCACCAATCTTAAACTTAACGCAGTGCCGATTAGATAAATGGTTATGGGCAGCCCGTTTTTATAAAACTAGAAATATCGCTAAAGAAGCAATAATGGGGGGTAAAGTGCATTGTCATGGCGAAAGGTGCAAACCATCTAAAAATGTTACCATAGGAGAAGAACTTATTATAAGAATAGGTTACGATGAACGAAATATTATAGTTAAAGGCTTAGCTGAAATACGCCATAATTTTTCAGAAGCACAAAAACTTTATGAAGAGACCAGCGATAGTGTTCGCCGCCGAGAACAGGCTAGTATAGCGCGTAAAATGGGGATGCAGGGTATCCAAACGGAAGGTCGCCCCACTAAAAAACAACGTCGCCAAATTCATCAGTTTCGCCAATCTTCTGTCTAAATATCATGAACTTGTTGATTAAGCTACTAGCTGATGGCAAATTTCACTCAGGAGAAGAACTAGGTCTGGCTTTTCAAATTAGCCGTTCAGCTATATGGAAGCGATTAAAAAAATTAGAGGCTTTCGCCCATCTTGATATTCAAAAGGTTAAAGGCAAGGGGTACCGATTAATCACACCGTTATCATTATTAGATTCAAAACAACTTAAGCTTACTTTTCAGCATTGGCCCATAAAAGTTTTAAATAACGTAGATTCTACCAATACCGAATGTTTTAGATTACTAGCTAATAACCTAACAGCGCCATTTGCCGTAACAGCTGAGCAACAAAGCAATGGTAAAGGGAGGCGTGGCAGGCAGTGGATCAGTCCGTTTGGGCAAAATCTCTACTTTAGTTTACTGATTGGTTTAAAAAATGGCTCCACACAATTACAAGGATTAAGCCTTAGTGTTGGTTTAGCTGTGTTAAATACTTTAAAAAAAGCTGGTTTAGCAACAGTAGGATTAAAATGGCCCAATGACCTATTAGTTAATAATAAAAAAATAGCTGGTATTTTACTTGAAATAAATGGAGATCCTGCTGATATTTGCCATGTAGTCATAGGCATAGGTGTTAACGTTAATATGCTCCTTAATGGTCAGATAGATCAAGCATGGACCTCTCTACAGTATGAGCTAAATAATTTAGTAGATCGTACAACATTGTTACTTGATCTTAATAACTAAATTTATCAGTATCTAAAAATTAACTTACAAAAAGGCTTTATTGATATCAAAGAATAATCGCAAAACAATAATTTATGTCAAGATAAAATGTTTAATCTGATACAA
>CALYQH010000036.1 GCA_945283395.1 uncultured Ventosimonas sp.
AACTAAAGCAAATAATATTACTTATTCAACAGTTAAATCCTAAACCGGGCGGTCAAATAACCGCGAAAGAACCTGAATATATTATTCCTGATGTAATTATCCGTAGAAATAGAGAGAAATGGCTAGTTGAGCTTAATCAAGAAGCTATCCCTAAAATTAGAATAAATTCACAATATGCTAGCTATGTAAAACGTGCAGATAGTGGCGAAGACAATACATTTTTGAAAAATCAGTTACAAGAAGCGCGCTGGTTTATCAAAAGCTTACAAAGTCGTAATGAAACATTAATGAAGGTAGCAACCCAAATAGTAGAACATCAAAGAGGTTTCTTAGAGTATGGCGAGGAAGCGATGAAGCCATTAGTACTAGCAGAAGTAGCTGATGCGGTGGGGATGCATGAGTCAACTATTTCACGGGTTACTACGCAAAAATATATGTATACTCCTCGCGGTATTTATGAGTTGAAATACTTTTTCTCAAGTCATGTCAATACCTCTGAGGGGGGGGAATGTTCCTCAACAGCAATACGCGCTATTATTAAGAAACTTGTGGCAGCTGAAAACCCTCAAAAGCCTTTGAGTGATAGTAAATTGACAGCCTTACTTAAAGAGCAGGGGGTTCAAGTAGCAAGACGTACGGTAGCTAAATATAGAGAAGCTATGGGGATAGGGCCATCTAATGAACGTAAAAAGTTATTGTAAAGAATTGCCGATGAGGCATGTATAACCTTGTACCTAATATGGGAACAAGTCATCAAAATGTTAAGGAGAAATGTATGCAAATTAACATTACTGGTCATCAATTAGATATTACTGATGCGCTTCGTAATTATGTAGATGAAAAGTTCATACGTCTTGAAAGACACTTTGGCAAGATAACTAGTGCGCAAGTTATTATGAGTGTAGAAAAGCTTAATCAAAAAATTGATGCAATACTTAGATTGGCAGGAGGGGATGTTGCTGCAAGTGCAGAAAATTCAGATATGTATGCAGCCATTGATGCATTAGTGGATAAATTAGATAGACAGTTGATTAAATTTAAAGAAAAACGCCAAAAACATTGACTTATTGTTAACAAGAGCTTGAAAGTAATAAAATTATATAATAGTTTATGAAATCAAGCTCTTATCATATATTAAGTTTGATCAGGTCATAGTAAAATAATTTTATTGTGTTTGTTAATAATAAGAAATAATGGTATTTATAAAAATTTTTATAAAATTTAAAAGGGACTGTTCATTGAATATTAGTGTTATAAGCTATATTATTGATGATCCATAAATGTTCTTTCTAGCCGGTTCTATGATTCAATTAAAAGATATTATTAATATAAACCAAATATTGGTAAATACTGCAATTACAAGTAAAAAGAGAGCGATAGAAGCTTTATCGCAGGTTATTGTAGCAAACCATAAAGAGTTAGATGAACAACAGGTTTTTGATCATTTTATTGAGCGAGAAAGACTTGGTTCAACAGGTTTTGGTAATGGTGTTGCTATTCCTCATTGTCGTATCCCAAATTGTCAAGAACCTATAGTAGCTATCCTGAAATTGCCTGCTGCTATTGATTTTTCTGCCATTGATGAAAAGCCAGTAGATATTTTAATAGCGTTGGTGGTGCCTGAACAGGCCACTGAAGATCATTTGCAACTTCTTAAGCAAATTGCTGAATTATTAACTAAGACCGGGTTATGTGAAAAGTTACGTAAAGCAACCACTAGTGAAGAAATATATCAACTTATGGTGAATAATATGGAAAATAATAGTTAGATTTATGCGTCTAATAATTATTAGTGGCCGCTCAGGCTCAGGTAAAACTACTGCCCTGCATTTATTGGAGGATAGTGGATTTTATTGTATAGATAATTTACCCGCGAGCTTATTTACTTCGGCTATTGATCAGGCGTTATTACAAACTGAAATAATTCAACCCAAAATAGCGGTATCTATTGATGCAAGAAGTTTACCTAGGCAAATAGAGAAATTTCCTGAAATTTTTGAAAAACTTAGAGCTAAATATATACAATGTGACCTTGTATTTTTAGATGCTAAGGATGAGGTATTAATTAAAAGATTTTCAGAGACAAGACGCCGCCATCCTTTAACTGCTACGGCTAGATCATTGTCTTTAATTGAAGCAGTAACTGGTGAGTCTAAGTTGTTAGCTCCTATTGTAAATCTGGCCACCTTATATGTAGATACTAGCGATTTAAATTTATATCAATTACAGGATTTTTTAAAACTTCATTTAATAGAAGAGCCAGACCTAGGTACGGCCTTCTTAATAGAATCTTTTGGGTTTAAAAGGGGTATTCCGATTGATGCTGATTGGGTATTCGACTTGCGGGCCCTTCCTAACCCCTATTGGGTGCCTGAATTGAGAAATTTGAAAGGTACTGATCAAGGGGTTATAGATTATTTGAACCAGCAGCCTGAAGTAGTAGAGATGAAAACAGATATCTTAACTTTTCTTAGCAAGTGGTTGCCTCGCGTAGCTTCTACTAAACGGTCTTACATAACTATTGCGGTAGGTTGTACTGGTGGGCAACATAGATCAGTCTATATGGCTGAGCAAATAGCCACAGATTTAAAGAAAACATTAAAAAATATTCAGGTGCGGCATAGAGATCTACCTTGATAGAGGCATTGCTTATATGATTTCTAAAGATATTACTATCATCAATCAACTAGGGCTACATGCTAGGGCGGCTGCTAAATTTGTAGGAACAGCAGGACGTTTTAAGTGTGCTATAAAGGTAGGGCGTAATTCGGATTCCTTAGTTGACGGTAAAAGTATTATGTCTGTTATGATGTTAGCTGCTGGTAAGGGAACATCACTGCATTTGGTGACTGACGGTAATGATGAGGCAGAAGCTATGCAGGCTATGGTAGAATTAATAGAGAATTACTTTGGGGAAGGTAAGTAATTTTTGAATGTTAGGTAATATATTGTCTGCTAGTTTTTCCATAGAAAAAAGGATGATTACCTTAATGTATTACCTTATTATATAGTTTAAACATAACCGGTTAATAAAACGAATTTAACAGGTTGGTAATAACTTAATTTAGTTAAACTGTCCTATTTATAAATAATGAATACTCCTGATGACAATCACTTTTACTGAAATTCCTAGGCAGCGGCCTATCACTCCAATACTTGATACTATAGTAACGCCAAAGCAATTACGCCATTTAACTGAGCCTGAGCTTATGCTATTGGCAGATGAATTAAGAGCATATTTACTTTATACAGTTGGACAAACAGGAGGACATTTCGGGGCGGGGCTTGGCGTTGTAGAATTAACCATTGCTTTACATTATGTTTATGATACCCCTAATGATAGGTTAGTTTGGGATGTAGGACATCAAGCTTATCCTCATAAAATTTTAACTGGTCGTCGTGAGCAAATGGCCACTTTACGCCAGAAAGGTGGTTTAGCTGCATTCCCTAGGCGTACTGAGAGTGAATATGATAGTTTTGGAGTAGGTCATTCCAGTACCTCTATTAGCGCTGCATTAGGTATGGCTATAGCGGCTAGCTTACAGGGTAGTAATAGAAAGAGTATTGCAGTAATAGGCGATGGGGCATTAACCGCAGGAATGGCTTTTGAAGCATTAAACCATGCTACGGTAGTTGATGCTGATATGCTAATTATTCTTAATGATAATGAGATGTCTATTTCAGATAACATAGGCGGATTATCTAATCATTTAGCTAAAATATTATCTAGCCAAGCCTATCGAAATGTCAGAGATAACAGTAAGAAAATACTATCTCATTTACCAGGTGCATGGACGATAGCACGTTTAGCAGAAGGCTATGCAAAAGGTATTATTGCGCCTACTACTTTATTTGAAGCGTTAGGTTGGAATTATATAGGGCCTATTGATGGGCACGACCTCCCAACACTTATAGCTACTTTGCGAAATATGCGTAATTTGGCGGGGCCGCAGTTTCTCCATGTTATTACTAAAAAAGGTAAAGGGTTTGCCCCAGCGGAAAAAAACCCTACCGCTTATCATGCCATTAGCAAATTAGAAACTAATAACGATAAACCTAACGGCAATGGCAGCCCTTCATATTCGAATATTTTTGGGCAATGGCTATGTGATATGGCCGCCCAAGATGAGCGGTTGATTGGCATTACTCCTGCTATGAAAGAGGGATCTGATTTAGTAGCTTTTAGTAAGCAATATCCTAAACGTTATTTTGATGTGGCTATTGCCGAACAACATGCAGTTACATTAGCCGCTGGAATGGCCTGTGATGGACTTAAACCAGTTGTAGCTATTTATTCAACTTTCTTACAAAGAGCGTTTGATCAGTTAATTCATGACGTTGCTATTCAACATTTAGATGTCTTGTTTGCAATTGATAGGGCAGGGTTAGTGGGGGAAGATGGCCCGACCCATGCGGGTAGTTTTGATTTAACTTATTTACGCTGTATCCCAGGGATAGTTATTATGACCCCTAGTGATGAGAATGAACTACGGCAAATGTTAACTACTGGTTATTTGCATAATGGCCCAGCAGCTGTGAGATATCCAAGAGGTTCAGGCCCTAATGCAATAGTACAAACTAGTTTAGAACCTATCGCCATAGGTAAAGCGCTTATCAAGCGCAAAGGCCAGCATATTGCTATGCTTGTGTTTGGTGTACAGTTAGCAGAAGCGCTTAAAGCAGCGGATAAATTAGATGCTACGGTAGTAGATATGCGCTTTGTTAAACCTTTAGATGAGCAACTAATAAAACAGCTAGCTAAGCAACATAAGTTATTAGTGACTATTGAAGAAAACAGCATTATGGGAGGAGCTGGTTCCGCGGTAGGTGAGTTTTTAGCTAAGGAAAATTACTTAAATCCTTTGTTACAATTAGGCTTGCCAGATGCTTTTGTCGAACATGCTACCTCTAGTAAGATGTTAGCTGAGTGTGGCTTAGATGCAGTAGGCATCGAAAAAGCTATTAGTAATAGAGTAGAGGTTATGAAAAATAGCTTATGAGAATATCACGTTTTTTTGTTAATGAACCATTACAGCTAGGTGAGTATGAGGCGGCTAGTTATCTGGTAAATTATATAGGACGTGTATTAAGATTAACAGTTGGTTCCTCAGTTCAGTTATTTGATGGATCAGGCATAGAATTTTTGGGACATATTACAGAGATAACTAAAAAAAAAATTATAATAAACTTAACTAAAACGTTGGTAGGATTAGGCGAGTCACCCTTATATACCCATCTTGGTCAAGGTATGGCGCGTGGCGAAAGAATGGATTTTGTTATCCAAAAAGCTACCGAATTAGGAGTTAATGAAATTACTCCTTTGTTTACTGAACGTTGCGAAGTTAAATTAGATGAAAATCGTCAAGATAAAAGATGGAATCATTGGTTGCAAATTGCTATTAGTGCGTGTGAGCAATGTGGCCGTTCAAAATTACCTATTATCCACCAACCCAAAACTATTACACAATGGTTACAAGGATTAACAGCCGACTTAAAATTAATGTTACATCTTGTGGCGGAGCCCATGAAAAATTTTGCTAAACCTGGTTCGTTGGCATTACTCATAGGCCCAGAAGGTGGTTTTGCTCATGATGAAATTACTTTAGCTATTCAACAGGGATTTCAGCAAGTGCGCTTAGGTAGTAGAGTATTAAGAACGGAAACTGCACCTATCGTTTCTCTTGCCATAGCACAGCAATTATGGGGTGATTTTAATACCAATTAAATATTGTTAGCTTAAGGTTAGCTAAAAAGAGACCATAGTTTGCATTACTCTAGGTTTTAATATTACTAAAGGCAAGAAGAGGGTATTCTAGCCAAAGAATACCCTTTTTAATAATTAATTCTTAGTACTAGTAGCTACAAGTTCAATTTGCTCCGGTTTGACGGAAGAAATGAGAGCCATAATAATAGCGGCTAAATAGGGAAGTGATTGGATTAATAAGGTGATTACCCAAATTAATACATCTAAACCTGTTACGCCTTGTACTAGTACTATACCTATAGCAGCAAACCATAATAGTAACATAATAAATACTTCTTCCCTTGCTTCAGCTAAAGCAACTAGTAAGCCATGATTAGTTTTCATTTTAGGAGTACGGAAAAACGGTATAGTTTTAGTTACAAAACCATAGAGTACTGCTTTAGCAATAGTGTGAGATAGAGCTAAACCTGCTAAAGCAGCATAAAAAGCATCTTTATAAGTAACGCCAACCGCTTTTTTATAAAGGAAAATAATTTTACCTACCTTGAAGAAAAATAAAGCTAACGGTGGAATAGCAAAAATCATCAGCGGAGGATCTACTTGGTGAGGTACTATAATCATAGCAGCTGACCAAAGGAGTGAGCCTATAATGAAAAATATATTCATGCCATCAGCAATCCAAGGTAGCCAGCCTGCTATAAAATGATATCTTTGTCCCCGAGTTAGTTTTCTACCATCTTTTGTTTTGCCAAATAATAGTGTTTTAACATGTTTTTTGATAATTTGGATAGCGCCATAAGCCCAACGAAAGCGTTGTTTTTTGAAATCAATAAAGGTATCAGGCATCAAACCTTTCCCATAACTTTTTTCAAAATAAGCAGCAGATAAACCTTTTTCAAAAATACGTAATCCTAGTTCCGCATCCTCAGTAATACACCACTCGGCCCATCTTAATTGGTCTAACACGCTACGGCGAACCATAGTCATGGTGCCATGTTCTATAATAGCATCTCGTTCATTACGCGTAACCATTCCTATATGGAAGAAGCCTTTATATTCAGCATAGCAAAGTTTTTTGAACAGGCTATCGTGCTCATCACGATAATCTTGCGGCGACTGTACTATAGCAATTTTAGGGTCTTTAAAGTGTGGCACCATATGCTTCAACCAGTTTGGATCTACACAATAATCGGCGTCTATAGCTGCTATAATTTCTACATCAGCCGATACTCTATCTAACGCATAGTTGAGAGCCCCTGCTTTAAAACCAGTTAAAGGCGCTACATGGAAAAAGCGAAAGCGCGGCCCTAGTAGCTCACAATATGCTTGAACAGGCTGCCAAACAGCAGGATCTTTAGTATTGTTATCTATGATCATCACTTCATAATCAGGGTAATCTAACTTAGCTAAAGCATCTAAAGTTTGCTTGAGCATATCAGGGGGTTCATTATAACAGGGTACTTGTACGCAGACTTTTGGGCGATAGGCATGATCAGCTTCGATGGGAAGAAATGGCCGACGCCTTTGCTTATTCCAAGCGGCTTCTGCTAATTCATGAGCCTCTGTTAGCAATACAATAGCTACTCCTATGGCGCCAAACGCTAACATAATACCTACTGTAATACTAAACCAAGAACTATATTGTTGAGTGTAATCATAGCCAATCCAGACCAGTGCCGAAGCACAAGCAAAAGCAATAATGGTTAGGAATATTCGGCCTTTTTGTTTGAGTGCCGAACCATCTATCATTAAAATAGCCAATGCTAAGAAAGCTAGCATAACAGAGGCAACAGCTAGTAAACGCCATTGTGGAATAGCTACGATCGAACCGGTAAAGTTGAATTTAGGATGGCGTTCAGCATCATAAACCCCCCAATAAGCACCAATAGCTCCTTCATGGCTATTAGTTGCTTTCCATACTTGATCGAAGGCTTCAACCACGAAATAAGAGTAACCCTCTTTATTTAATTTGTTGACTAAAGTTCTAAGATAAACTGCTTGTTCAGCGTGGCTTGCTTCAGCATCGCCTTTCATTCTGCCAAAACTTGGCCAACCTACTTCAGACAAAAGTAATGGCTTATGTGGATAAACGCGTTTCAGCTCAGCCGCTTTTTCGAACACAAAGTTTATTGCTTTATCTGCTGGAATTCCTTCCCAATAAGGTAAAATGTGGGTTGCAATAAGATCAACATGTTTTGCTAAGCCTGCTTTTACAGCTTCCTCGCTAGTCCATATATGCCATTGTTCTGAGGTAGTAACAGGAATTTTAACTTTAGTACGAATGTAATCTAAATACTGGATCATCTGTTCTATAGATACTTCACCTCTAAAGATAGATTCATTACCGACAATAATGCGAACAACACTACGATTGTCATTGGCTATTTGGATAGCTTTATCTATTTCTTGTTGGTTAGCCTCTGGATCATTACTTAACCAGATGCCTAAACTAACTCGTAACCCATAATCATCAGCAAGTCGCGGTATTTCGCTTAATGAACCTTTAACAGAATAAGTACGTATATTACTAGTTTGTTTAGCAACTAATGCTAAATCATTTCTAAGTTCCTGTTCTGTGGGATAAATATTTTTAACAGGGTCTTCATCCTTGTAGAAAGGCGAAAAAGAAAAGCCAGAAATTTGCTCAGGCCAATTAGGAACCTTGATAGGTCTATTATAGAAGGCCCAAATCCCAGTAAAAAAAGCGGCGATTAATAATGCTATAATAATATTAATGGTTATTTTATGTTGCATAACAAAAACAAGCTCTTAAATCATTTTAGATTATAATATGATTTTGCAATAACGAATTTGTTCACTTTTTATAGGCAATAAGAATACAAAATAACTATTTATTTAGTGAAGCTTTTATTGAGAATGTGTTATTAGCTGAAACTAACTATGCAGTATATGGTAAGTAAAAATTCATCCTATAAAGTACTATACCTATAATAAAGATGGTGAAATACTCTATAGATGGGAGGATATAACAAGTTATAAAATGTTTGTGTTAGTACCAACAGCAAAAGTAAGCGTACTATTCTAATACGGCTAATAACCAGATACAGTTTTATAATTTATATAAAAAAGAAGCTAAAGCATATGAAACCAGAACAAAAACATCTTAGTTTAATTGATAAAGTCATAGTTCCATTAATAACAGAGCATCCTAAGCAAACAGGGCTTTTTCTTTTAGACGATAATTTAGATGCTTTTGCCCTACGGGCTATCACAGCGCGCACTGCAGGACGGAGTCTCGATTTACAATACTATATATGGCACAACGATTTAACAGG
>CALYQH010000037.1 GCA_945283395.1 uncultured Ventosimonas sp.
ATAAAAAAGCTACCTAGTATTAAGTCAGTAGTTTAAGGTGTAGATATAACACATGTTAGCTTATATAAAAGCAACTTATTATGCCTTGTAGCAGTAGTAATTTTGCTACTGAATTCATTAGAATAGCTAGCGGAGAAAAATTATAAAAGGGCAGGGATACCTATAAAGCTCCAAAGATAATTATCTTTTACGCAAAACAAACCATTGATTTGTTGATCTTTTTGCCATTCGTCAGATAAATCTATTAATAATTTTACTGTCACAAGCCCTTGTTTAGACCATTTAATAATTTCTACATGTTCAAAATAAAAGTATTTATTAACTAGTGGAAAAAGAGCTTTAAATACACTTTCTTTTATAGAAAAAGCCAGTGTTGTAAATAAACTTATATCGCCATTTATCAGCTTCTGTTCTGGTTGGGTAGTTATAGTACTTAATAGTTTTTCACTTCTTCGCTCATCTAATAAGTGTTCTATATCTAAACCTAAACTTTGCCATTGTTTTTTTCTAGCGACAACAGCAGCAGCCAAACCCTGGCTATGAGTGATACTGCCACAAAGGCTTGATGGCCATAATGGGCTTTTATCTGGTTGAGTTAATGGATAACCAAAATAATTGAATTTTTTTAAAACTTCTCTGGCACAGAGTCGACCTGCTAAATATTCAGCTTTTCGTTTGTTTACGGCTGATTGTAAGAGATAAGGGAGATCAATTTGGGCAAGATAAAAATCTAAATCACTAAAAATATTTTTATCAAACTTGCAATAACTAATAGCTACATCATCAATGGGTAAGGAAAATGGCCATTGCTGATAAATAGCTGAACAAAATTTAGGGAAAATAGATAAATTCATAGTATTATTGTGCTATGTAAAAAATAACTTTACTAGTCTAGTTGAGTTGTTATTTATAACCTATTGAAATTATATAAAGTAAAAACATTATTTTTATTTATTTTTTTACATGTCAGACTATTGAATTTATTACATGTGAGTATTACAATAAGACTATGGAAACGAAATCATCAGCACATTATCAACGACAATATAGGCAGCGCTTGCGTGAGCAGGGGTTGGTTAAAAAAGAGGTATGGATATTGCCTGAGCATGCTAGGGTGTTATTGGGTATTGAAAAACAATTACGTCAACCAGCAGGAATGATTAAATCTATCTTACAGGAGAGTAGTATGACAACAGCTGTTAATATGTGGTCAACCAATAAACTATATGATGCTTTGTCTTCTGTTGATCTATTTACAAGTGATGCAGCAAGTATCGAGTTAGTGGAAGGTAACGAGCCAAGCCTACATATAATAATGCATGAGTTTGGAGATTTACCAATTTTTATCAGTGTAGTAGGTGAACAAATTATAGTTGAAAGTATCCTTTGGCCAGTAGAATTGGTTAAAGATGTTATCAAGTTCAATGATGAAGCACTTAGAACACAAAGGCTATTTCCATTATCTACTATAGGCATTGAACGTTTAGCTAATAATGATTTTTATGTCATGTCTGGAACATTAAGTGCTGAATCTAGTTTATCTAATGTCATGTTTGAAATTGAAATGTTAGCCGATAATGTTATTAAAGCAACTGAAGCCTTTGAGAAACAATTAAAGACTGAGTAGGAGGGTCTGCAAATGAGCGTTTGGAGTAAATTATTTACAGCATTAAGAGGTGGAGTACATGAGGCAGGTGAAGCAATTATAGATACCCAAGCTTTACGTATTCTAGACCAAGAAATACGAGATGCAGACGGAGAGTTACGCAAATCGAAGGAAGCACTAGCTGAAATTATGGCTAAACAAAAGTTAGCTGGTGAGCGCGTAAAACAAACTCAAGCTAAAATAGATGAATATGAGGGTTATGCATTTAAAGCTTTAGAGGCTAGTGATGAAAGATTAGCTCATGAAGTAGCAGAAAAAATAGCTACGTTAGAGGCAACATTTGAAGCTGAAAGAAATGCTGAGACTGCTTTTTCACAAAGTGCAGCTGATCTTCGTAATGCCATAAATAAATCTGAAGCTAATATTAAACGCTTAAAACAACAAGTTGATACAGTAAAAGCAACAGATAGTGTACAAAAGGCACAAGCTACAGTAGCAAGCCGCTATTCAGGTTCACAAAATAAAATGCATACTGCATTAGAATCTTTAGAAAGAATCAAGAAGAGACAAGCAGAAGCTAGTGCAAAAATGGAAGCTGCTGGGGAAATTGAAAAAATGGAGTCAGATGATGCATTAGACAATAAACTCCGTGAGGCGGGTTTTTTAGCTAAAGAGGGAAGTGCTGAAAGTGTTTTAGAAAGATTGAAGAAAAAGCAACAAGCCAAATCTTCATAAGGAATTAAACAACCACCTTTTTCTGGTAGTAAGGGTGGTTTTTTAGGATGGATACATTGGGTTTATAAGTGGAGTATTAGTAGCTATGGAACCTTTATTAAGTACCATATTATCTTTTCCTACTATAGTCTATACATTTTTAATGTGTATTGCTCTATTTTTCTGGGTGATATCTGCATTAGGCTTATTAGATATAAATGTTTTAGATATAGATTTAGGAGGTGATAGTAGTGAGGGAATAGATACGAATAGTGCTTGGTTTGCTGGGCTAATAATGAAATTAGGATTAGATGGCTTACCTCTAACTATTATATTAACGATACTCTTCTTTTTTGGTTGGGTTATTTGTTATTTTTTACAATTATTTGTAAGTTATTTGCCTTTAGGTATTTTGTATGTTCCCGTAGGAATAGCAATTTTATTTTTTTCTATTTTTCCTGCGGCTTACTTGACAGGCTGGTCTTGTAAACCTTTAAGAAAGTTGTTTAAGAAATTACAGGTTGAGCAAAATGCCATCTCCGCTAGGACAATTATTGGTGATATAGCTATTGTAAGATCAGGTTCGGTAACTTCTACTTTTGGTGAGGCTGAATATGATGACAAGGGAGCAGGTCTTATATTACGCATTAGGGCAGATGAGTCACTAGGATTAAAGAGTGGAGATAGAGTAGTGCTTATTGATTATTTGGATGATGGTGCCTATTTAGTAGTAGCTGAAAATGAGTTTAAGGGTATTTAAAGTTAATTAGTTATTTATTGAGAGTATCAATGCTAGAAGCAGTTGCAATAGTTATTATTAGCTTACTTGTAGTAGCAGCTATAGTGTTTGCTAAATTATGCTATATTGATGTTCCTCAAAATTCAGTTTTAGTTATTGATAATAACAAAGTAGTGTTAGACGGCGCTTTCGTATTGCCAAATCAAAAGAAGCAGCTCATAAAGATAGCCCCAGTACAAATTAAAACCTCTTTTTTAGGGAAAGATGGCTTATATAGCCAAGATAAATTATTAATGGATGTTATTATTAGTTATACTCTTTGTGTAGACCAAACTAGGGAGGCTTTTCTCAGCGCTATTGATATGTTAGGGGTTGATTTCTTAGCTGATGCAAATGCGGTTAGTAACGCTTTAACTGAGAAATTAAAAACCGCTGCTCAACAAGTTGTTCAGCAATATGATTATGAAGTGTTAGATAAAGATAGAGGAAAATTACGAAAGGCATTAATAGCTAAGTTAACTAATCATCTAAATGGATATTCTTCACTCTTTATTAATATAGATAAAATTGAATTAATGCCATTACAAAAATTAGCTAAACATGATAGTAAACTGGCTGCGATACAGGAAGAAATAAGATTTAAATGGGAAAAACAGCAAAAAGAGCTTTTAGCTAATCGTCTGAAATTAGTCTTAAATCAACAGCAACAGCTTTCGCTAAAGATTGAAAAAATGATAGCAGAATATCAAGTTATTATTAGTAATAAGCTTAAATTTCATTTAAATAGAGATTTTTTAAAATAGATTTAATAAGATAGTAGTTAAGTAATAAACAGTATTAAATGTAATGTACAAAAAATATAGGGTAATTTAGGTATTTTTAGGAGTTGGAGAGTTATCAATGGTCACATCAGTCTTATTTTTTATTCTTATAGCAGCAGCAATAATTGTAGGTTTACTTATTGTCGCTATGTTGCTAATAAAATCTTTCTATATGAAAGTACCGCAGGGAACAGCATTAATAGTAAATACCTTGTCGGCCATACCTAAAGTTACCTTTACAGGAGCTCTAGTGTGGCCTGTCATTTATAAAAAGGAATTTATGAAAATTTCGCTGATTACATTAGAATTGGATCGTCGAGGATCAGATGGCTTGATTTGCCGTGATAATATTAGAGCTGACATTACAGTGGCCTTTTACTTAAAAGTAAACGCGACCCAAGAGGATGTATTAAAGGTAGCTAAGTCTATTGGTGCTGATCGCGCTTCAGATCATGCTGCAGTAGGAGCATTATTTAATGCTAAATTCTCTGAATCACTAAAAACAGTAGGTAAGCAATTTGATTTTGAACACCTATTTCAAGAGCGTCAAAGATTCCGTGACGAAATTGTTAAAGTAATAGGTAATGATTTAAATGGTTATGCATTGGAAGATGTAGCGATTGATTATCTAGATCAAACCCCGATAGAACATTTAAAAAATACTAATATTATGGATGCAGAAGGTATTCGCAAAATTGTGGAAAAAACCTCTGCTGAAATTGTTAAAACTAACGAACTGGATAGAGATAAAGATCTAGCTATTACTAAGAAAAATGTTGAAACACAAGAAGCTACTTTAGCTTTAGAAAGACAAAGAGCTGATGCTGAAAATAGGCAAAAACGTGAAATTGCTACGACTCAAGCACGTGAATTAGCAGAAACTAAAAAAGTACAGGAAGAAGAACGGTTAAAAGCTGAGCAGGCGCGTATTGATACTGAACAAGAATTACAAGTACGTGAAGAAAATCGTTTAAGGGAAGTAGAAGTAGCACAAAAAAATAGAGAAAGAGTAATAGTTGAACAAACTGAGTTAGTAACCCAAGCACAGCAAGAGGCTATTGTTAAACGCGAACGGGAGATTGCATTACAAACAATAGAGAAAGATCGAGATGTTGAGCAAAAACGTACAGAGATTGCTAATATTGTTCGTGAACGTGTTGCTGTTGAGCGGACCGTAGCGAAAGAAGAAGAAGCTATTAAAGAGGTTCGTCAAATATCTGAAGCTGATCGTGCTAAACAAGTGAGTATCTTAGAGGCACAAGGTGAAGCTGAACGTGATTTGGTGCGCCAAGTTAAACAAGCTGAGGCAGATGCTGAAAAATCCAAATTTAAATCAATAGAAATTAATAACATAGCTCAAGCTGAATTAGAGGCTGCAGCAAAGCAGGCTGAGGCTAAAAAGCGTCTGGCAGAAGGTGTTCAAGCAGAGCAGGCTGCACCTGGCTTGGCAGAGGCTAGAGTACGAGAAATGCAAGCAGCGGTAACTGAAAAAGAAGGCTTAGTGGCTGCTAAAATTACTGAAGAGAAGGGCTTGGCAGAAGCCAGAGTTATAGAGGCGCAAGCAGAAGCTAATGAAAAACAAGGCTTGGTTGATGCTAAAGTTCAAATGGAGCTTATGCTGTCTGAAGCCAAGGGGAAAGAGGAGCAAGGTGTTGCTCAAGCGCGTGTTATTGAGGCCACAGCCATAGCCAAAGAAAAAGATGGTACGGTTGAAGCTGATATATTATTGAAACGCTTAAGAGCCGAAGCAACAGGTTTGGCTGAGAAATTTACGGCACTTAATGCTATGTCTGATTCAGCACGTGGTCATGAAGAGTTCCGTATTCAACTAGAAAAATCGTTAGAACAAGCTTTAGCTGCTATAGCTGCTAATAAAGAAATTGCTAAAGAGCAAGCGGAACTATTGGCAGCTGGTCTGGCTAAAACTAAGATTGATGTGGTGGGGGGTGAAGGTGAATTCTTTGAGAAGTTCTCTAAAGCTCTTGCTGTAGGTAAATCGTTAGACGGCTTTATTAATACTAGTTCGGTTGCACAAAATACTATTCAGCAAATTGTATCTTTAGTCAGCCAAAAAGTCGCAGCTAATAATAAAGATACTCATAAGGATGCTTAATTATTCCTCTATGCAAGGATAATGTTAGAAATAGCAACCTTTCGGTTAATTTGTCAGTTAAAAAAGGCGGCTAAGGTCGCCTTATTAATTAAAATGGGGTATTAAATGTCTGACGCCCAATTAGTTACACAACAACAGGAACTATTAGATAAAGCCGTTGCGGAAGGCGGCGCTTATGAAGTGTTAAATAAGCGGTTGCAAGAGCAAGGTAATCAATTGCGACACTCTGTGGAACTCATCAATCAACATAGATTAGCTGAGTTTAAGCATAACGATCTAGAAGTCATAGGGCGCATTCGAATTCGTACTGAGAATAATAGTGTTGCTCGTGATATAGTGCGAGTAGGAGAGTGGTTACTATTTGGCTATAATGTTTTTTTAGGCCTCAAAAAAGAAACTAAAGTAGAAGATGTTTTTTCCCTTTATAAGCTTGTAGTAATAGAGGATGGCTTCGATGTTGAGCCAGTAGCATTAGCTGATACTTTTCTTGCAGATAGTAATTTTATTCGAGATTTTACAGAGTTATATGCCTACTATAAAGATGCGCGTTTACTTCAACTCACTACTAAAAATGGCAAATTACTAGCTAGTTTTCAAATAGGTGAAAAGATCACGGATATTAGGGTATTCCGTTGGTCGTTATCTGCTGATCATAAGCACATTAATTATATTGATAACCGAGGCGAGCGAGATATAGCATTGCCAGCACCTTATGATTTTGAGTGGCAGAAAACTAGCCGCGATATGAGGGTTAATGGTAAATATCCCCATATTAATATTCTAGATACTGTGTTTGTAGAAACCATAGGCGGTGATCTTACTGTAAAAATAGAAAATAATACAACGACTGGATTAGGTATTTATAGTGAACCTGTAAATGATAAAACTCAATCGGTGGATGATGCCTCTATTGAGTTTGCTCAATTAGGTAGTCTGATATTGTTAAAAATATTACCTTACCGAGAAGAAGCTTGGCGCTACTTAGTTTATAATACAATTACACAACATGTGGAACGCATAGATGCCATAGGTCAATCTTGTGTTCAACTACCAGAAGATCATGGTATTATCTTTCCTGGTGGTTATTGCCTGCAAAATGGAGAACATAAAAAGTTTGATCTCAATATGCAAGGTATGAGATTTAAACGTTCGGTTAAATCACCAAATGGTGAAGATGTTCTCTATATTTTCTATGAACCTAGTGAAGGACGTAGCGTACTTTTTACCTATAACATGATTGAAAGACGATTGCAGAATCCTATTCAAGGTCATGGTTATGCACGTTTTGATGATGGTCGAATGGTTATATTTGCTAATGAGGGGGATGAGCCTATTAGGGTTCACCCTATGCAAGTATGGCAAACTCCGTACATGTCAGATGAATACATCGCTCGTCAACCATCTAGTAACACCTTCTGGGGACGTATTGGTAATGCTGAGTTGGTTAGGGGAATTTCAGATCTTTATAGTATAGGCCGAGATATAGATGCCAAGTCTGTTTCCGTAAATCACTATAATTTACTAAGAGAAAATATTCGTAAACTGTTAGATAGCTATAGTTGGCTTACAGACCCACATTGTGGTGAGATAGTACATCTTATTAGAGAAATTGCCGCTACCAGTGAGGCAGTATTAGATGAATATGAGAAGGTCGAAAGCATAAGACATAAATCTGCTGAGACACTGAAAAAAGCAACTGATGAGCAGCAAAAGCTACTTGCCTCACTAAGGCCTGATAGTTGGGAGACTATTGAAGAATATGTAACTGCATTACATGCTATCAGTTCACACTTAGGTCAGCTACTTACCATACATGACTATAGATATATGGATTTGCTTCAGGTTGCTAAATTGGAAGAGCAACTAAAAAAAGCGCAGTTGCAACTCTCTGAAGCAACTGGAGTATTTTTATCTAGTCCAGAAGCATTAGCTCCTTTTTCTACGAAGTTATCTAATTTAGATACTGCTGTGCAAGCTGCAAAAACTGTTTTGCAACTTGAAGAACCTACGCTTGAATTGAAAAAGTTAGGGGAAGATTTAGATACTATATCGCAGTTAATGAGTTCTCTTAAGATAGACGATGCTAATCAACGTACCTCGATAGTAGAGGCTATCTCAGCCATTTATGGTCGATTAAATCAGGTTAGAGCAAAGGCTGAACAAAGCAGAAAAGGTTTACGTAGTAGTGAATCCATTGCGCAGTTTGGGGCACAATTTACCTTATTTACTCAGTCTATTACAAATGCTTTATCTTTAGCTACTGACCCTGAACGTTGTGATGATCAATTATCACGTTTATTAGTTCAGCTTGAGGAGTTAGAAAGTCAATTTAGTGATAGTGAAGAATTTTTAGCTGATATTTTAGCCAAAAGGGAAGAGCTTTTAGAAACTTTTGAAAGCCATAAACAGTCTTTATTAGATGACAGACAACGTAAAGCTCAGTCTCTTCAAGATGCGGCATTACGTATTCTAGAAAGTATCAAGCGACGCACTGAACGCTTTTCAAGCCAAGAAGAGTTAAACGTTTTTTTTGCTGGCGATCCTCTTTCTTTAAAACTCCATGAGTTATCAGATAAATTAAGAGAGTTAAAAGATAGCGTCAGGGCGGATGATATAGATGCCCGTTTAAAAGCTACTAAAGATCAGGCCATTCGTATTTTAAGAGATAAATCAGATATCTATGAGGCAGGTGGTAATGTCATCAAGTTAGGGCCTCGTCATAGATTTAGCGTGAATACTCAAGAGCTTGATCTAACTATTATGCCACGTGACAATCAGCTGTATGCGCATTTGACTGGTACCGATTATTTTGAACCTTTAGGTCAAACTGAATTAGACGAGCTTCAAGAGTATTGGCAATACACCACAGATGCTGAATCTAGCCTTCTATATAGAGGTGAATATTTAGCAGGGTTGATCTTACAAGCCGCCGAACAAAATAACAAAGG
>CALYQH010000038.1 GCA_945283395.1 uncultured Ventosimonas sp.
TGTTGAGGTTCTCGTTAACTTTTTGCAATATTTTAAACAACTATCTATTTATTAATAAGTTAAGTTATTTTGACTTATCTGTTAATTTATCAAAGAACGACTCTAATATGACAAAACGTTCTTCGGCCTTTTCCATAGGAATCTGAAATTTAAAAATAGTACCACCATTCTCTAACTTATACTTATTGGGTTGACTTTGAATTAATTTTATTATAACTAAAGGATTGACATGTGTATTGGTAGAAAACTCTATTTTACCCCCTTGAGGGCCTATATCTATTTTTATAATACCTAGCTGTTCGGCTAATAACTTAAGGTATGTTTGTCTTATTAAGTATTTAACAGGCTCAGGCAGCAGGCCAAAACGATCAATCATTTCTACTTGTAATTCTTTTAATTCTTCTTCATTGACTGCTGAAGCTATGCGTTTATAAAGAATCAATCTGTTATGTACATCAGGCAGATAATCATCGGGAATAAGCGCTGGCAAGCGCAAGTTGATATCAATACCTGTACCCAATGGCTGTTCTAGATTAGGCTGCTCCCCCTTTTGAATGGCTTTCACCGCTCTCTCTAACATATCCATATAAAGTGAAAAACCAACTGCTTGAATCTGCCCACTTTGACCTTCACCTAACAATTCACCAGCTCCTCTAATTTCCATATCATGGGTAGCTAGTATAAAGCCTGCACCTAAGTCTTGAGCATTAGCTATCGCTTCCAGACGTTTCTGAGCATCTTCTGTCATAGCTTTTTTAGGTGGTGTAAGAAGGTAAGCATAAGCTTGATGATGACTGCGGCCTACTCTTCCTCTTAATTGATGAAGTTGGGCTAAACCAAATTTATCAGCACGTTCAATTAAAATAGTATTTGCGGTAGGGATATCAATCCCCGTCTCAATAATGGTTGAAGCTACTAACACATTAAATCTTTTGTGATAAAAATCACTCATCACTTGTTCTAGTTCGCGTTCGCGCATTTGCCCATGACCAACGGCAATTCGCGCCTCAGGTATCAATGCAGATAAATCTGCGGCACATTTCTCAATGGTTTTTACATCATTATGAAGATAATAAACTTGCCCTCCTCTTAATAATTCTCTAAGTAGCGCTTCCTTAATAACAGCATTCTGCTGTTCAACTACAAAGGTACGAACGGATAATCGTCTAGCAGGTGGGGTAGCGATAATAGAAAGATCTCTCATGCCAGACATTGCCATATTAAGAGTACGTGGAATAGGCGTAGCTGTCATAGTGAGTATATCAACCTCACTACGTAAAGCTTTGAGCGTTTCCTTTTGTCTTACTCCAAAGCGATGCTCTTCATCTATAACTACTAGACCAAGATTTTTGAATTTAATATCATTTTGTAAAAGTTTATGAGTGCCTATTACTATATCAATTTTGCCTTCCTCTAAATCAGCAATAGCATGATTTATTTCTTTAGAGGATTTAAAACGACTCATTACTTCTACTTTTATAGGCCAATCTGCGAATCTATCTCTAAAACTATTATAATGTTGTTGGGCTAATAGCGTAGTGGGTACTAATACTGCCACTTGCTTACCGCTCTGCACTGCTATAAATGCAGCTCTGATGGCCACTTCTGTTTTACCAAAGCCAACATCACCACAAATTAATCTATCCATTGGTTTCCCTGCTGTCATATCAGAAATAACAGCATCAATAGCGGTTTGCTGATCGATAGTTTCCTCAAATGGAAAGCCAGAGACAAAGGCCCCATAGTCTAGCTCTGGCAGTGTAAAGGCAAAACCTTTTCGAGCGGCTCTCCGAGCATAGATATCTAGTAACTCAGCAGCCACATCACGCACTTGTTCAGCTGCTTTATGACGTGCTTTTTGCCATTGCTCTGAACCTAACCTATGTAAAGGAGCTAATTCATCTTCCGCCCCTGTATAACGAGCTATTAAATGTAAATTAGCAACAGGTACATAAAGTTTTGCGCTATCAGCATATTCTAGCATTAAAAATTCTTGTACTTGATTATCTACCTCTAAAGTAATTAATCCTTTATAACGACCTACACCATGGTCTATATGTACTACTGGAGCCCCTTCTCTTAATTCAGTTAGATTTTTAACTACGTTATCATTAGTAATTTCGCCACGCCTTTCCCTTCGACGCCTTTGCATGACCTTTTGACCGAATAAGTGGCTTTCTGGTATAAGTGCTATAGCAGGGCTATCCATTAATAATCCTTCATCTAAATCAGCTATCGTAATAGCTATCTTATTATTATCAGTAATGAAGGATTGCCAATCGGTTACTTCTTTAGGGTTTATTTTGAGGCGAGTTAATAATTCTAATAAAACCTCTCTTCGTCCTGCTGTTTCAGCAGTAAACAATATACGTCCAGCAAATTGTTCAATAAAATGTCTTAATTTTGCTAATGGCTCTGTATGTCTTGACTCTATAGCTAAATCTGGTAATGCTGCGATTGCAAAATTAAATTTATTATGACCTTGCTCCACTTTTTCTTTACTAACTATGATTCTTGGCCACTTTTTAAGATTTGCAAAACATTCATCGACTGTTAGGAAAAGCTCTTGTGGCGCTAAAATAGGACGCTCGATATCATAACGTCTTTCTTCGTAGCGAAATCTGACATCTTGCCAAAAATGTTCACCTGCCTGGGCTATATTAGGCAAAGAAAAAACTTGGGTATCATCGGGTAAATAATCAAATAAGGTGGCAGTCTGTTCAAAAAAAAGAGGTAAATAATATTCTATCCCTGAAGGAGTAATACCATTAGATAAATCTTGATAAATTGGACAATGTCTAAAATCCACATCAAATTTTTCTCGGAATTTTTTACGAAACTCTGCGATAGCTTCTTTATGTAGTGGAAATTCATGGGCTTGCAACAGATTAATACTTGCTACTTTCTCTATAGAACGCTGCGTTTCAGGGTCGAAAGTACGCAGTGTTTCAATTTCATCATCAAACAAATCTATTCTATAGGGGAATTCACTTCCCATGGGAAAGAGATCAAAAAGCGCCCCTCTTACAGCAAACTCGCCATGTTCATATACGGTCTCCACACATCTGTAACCGGCATTTTCTAAACGATAGCGCATTTCATCTACATTAACTTTATCTCCTACTTTTACCATTAAGCTATTACCTAAGATAAATGAAATAGGCGCAATACGCTGTAGTAAAGTAGTAATAGCTACTACTAAAATACCTTGCTTAATGGTCGGTAATTGATGAAGTGTTGCAATACGTTGTGAAATAATATCTTGATGGGGAGAAAATACATCATATGGCAAAGATTCCCAACCAGGTAAACTATAAATAGGTAAATCAGGAGCAAAAAAATGTAACTCATCCGTTATTTGATTAGCACTTAGATTGTCGGCTGTTAATACTAACGTCATTACATTTTGTGCCTTCGCTGTTTCAGCAATAGCTAGACTAAGGGAGCTACCTAATAGGTTTCCCCATTGAGCATTTTTACTTGTATTAGGTAAAGTTAGAACAGAAAACACTGACACGAAATAAAATCCCAATAATTAATATGAATGAACTATTATACACTAACCCTTGATCATCAATTGGTTGAACTTAAGTTAAGCTTTTATAAACATCGAAAAATAGCAATTATTTAATTATTTATCAATGTATTTACTTGGCTAGTTGTGGAAATAAGATAAAAGGTCATGATTTGAAAAATATTCGTTCATTATGATGAACTAAGTAAGCAAGTTATCCAAACACTAAAATATTATTGATAAAGATATTTAAATTAACTCATTAACAGCAAGTAGTATTAGATAAAATCAAGAGTATAAAATATGTTATAACAACTAATCTAGTAAAACCACTATGCAACCCACAAGCTTACTTTAAGCGAGCAGATTAAGAGTAATAAGTTATTTTCTTTAAATAATTAAACATACCGACTGACCCTATTACAGCGAATAACATTGGAATAACACTATCATGATTGGTATGAGTCAATTCAAGCATTAATACAATGGCTGTTAAGGGCATCTTCATAGAGGCCGCTAGAAAAGCAGTTGCTCCAACTATGGCAAAGGCGCTGATATTTACCAAAGGGAATATAAGATTCCATCCACTGCCAATTAAGATAGCTAATAATGCTCCAAACATCAGTCCAGGAGTCAATAATCCACCACTAGCACCAGCTCTTAGTGAGCTAATGGTAATAACTAGTTTTATGATCAGTAAAACAGCTACTAATTCTATCCCCAAACTTCCATCAAATCCAAGCTGCAAGGGGCCTTTACCATTCCCCAATAACTCAGGAAAAGGTATAGCTAACAAGCCTATTAGTAGAAAGTTAATAAAAGCAATAGGAATAATTTGCCAATTTTTAGGAGCTCTAGCTTTACTAATAGTTGTCAATTGTACAAAATAAAATGCAGCTACCCCTAATATGGGACCAACTAGAATCGCCCAAGCAACTAAAGAATAGCTTAACATCATTTGTCCTATTTGATACTGCGGGCTGTTTCCTAACCCAATCCAAGCTATAATAGCTGCTACGGTAGAAGCAAACAGAGCAGAAATAACCTGCGTCCAATGAAAAGTTACTAACAATGCTTCTAAAGTGAAAAGTGCCCCAGCTAATGGTACATTATAAACAGCGGCTAAACCTGCACCTGCTCCGCAAGCTAAAACAACTTTAGCATCCTTAATAGTTAACCCTAATTGCTCAGCAATCCAGCTGCCCATAGTAGCAGCCACTTCTCGTGGCGCAACCTCACGCCCTAAAGGGGAACCTAAACCAACAGTAACTATCTGTAAAATATCATTGATAAATGTTGTAACTATTGGCATTTTAGGCACATCATTTTTAAGAGCTGCTTCTATAGAGATTAATTTACTACCATATCTAAATAACCCCCACCAACCAATACCAGCAATTAAACCACAAATGGCTAATGCTAATAACCTTCGCCAAGGTGCAGAAGCCCTAACGCCATTTAAAAAACTCTCAGGAGATATTAATTTGTCTAAGCTATAATCAAATGCTAAATGCTGTACAAAATGTAATAGTAAAGATAGTAATAATCCTGCAATACCTGCCACTATCCCTGTTAATAAGATGGCCAAAGTAAATTTCAAATAATAGCAAAACTGATTAGATGAAGACATTAATACGTTCCAATAGCAGAAATTACCATCAATTTATAATACCATTAATTCTTCTGTTAAAAATTATGAAACATTCTAATAAGTGCATAAGCCTCCTGAAGCTTAGCTATTTTTTCATTAGCCTTATTAATTTCTGCTAAACTTCCACCTTCACCCATGATCTTGTCCGGGTGATAATGGCTTAATTTTCTTTTATACATTTGCTTGATAATATCAGGAGGTGTGTCTAAAGTAATATCCAATAAATTTAATGCCTGTTGATGATCTAAAGTAATATAAACTGGTTTAAACAGTTCGCCCAATCTTTCAATAGCTGAACGAGACCAACCTAACCAATACCCCCATAAATGTATTAATTGATATTCACGAAGAGCTAAATGACTATCAACCCATATCATTTGCCAACAACTTTTTAATAACATTTCTTTACCTAAATCATCTAACTTACTATAGCGTAACGAAGCTTCAAAATGATCTGTTAGCATTTGTTGCCCAGCCTGAAAAGCTTTTATAGCTTGCTGTATTTGAATATCAGACAAATGCAATAACTTAGTTTCGGTCATCATCCGAGTAGAATGTAAAGTTGTTACCAAACCATTACTGATCGCCATATGACCTAGTAATCTAAAACGTAGCTCTATCTCTGAGAACATAGGCTGATCCGCTAAGCGATACTTTTCACCCAACCAATAAGATAATTGTTTAACTTTATTTAAAAAATTAGACAAAAGTTTCCTCACCATAAGTGCATACTAAAAAATTACTTTTTTGCCATAATATCAGGCCCGGTACAGTTTGGATCAGCCTCTTGAGAGATTGCTTTGAGTAAATATCCAAAACGGGTAGTTTTTACTATAAAATAATAGAGGTCTTCTTTATCATTTTCTTTAGTACCATTAAAGGTCATAGTGACTTGGTACTCTTCACCATCTCCATGACAAGCCTGAACCGCGCCATAATATCCATAACGCTCTTTCAATTTTCTTTGAAAAAGGCTGAGCATATGTAGATTGGATTTTTCAACCAAATTAACTGCTGTTATATTATCTAATGTTAGCCATTCGTCTACAAAATCTCTTACATTATCTGCTACTGGCTGAACTCTCAATATTTTATCACCTATTATTTGATAACGATAAATACCTTGTCGGGTAAATAAATCACTATCCAACATACCAACTTGCATACGTAATTCGAAACCACTGGCTAATTTTTTTAGAGTTAAATCTGATTCATTACCTGTATAACTAATCATTTGTTTGTGCAGTAATATTTTTTGAGGATTAGTATCTTCAGCTAATTT
This sequence comes from uncultured Ventosimonas sp., assembly GCA_945283395.1. Taxonomy (GTDB): domain Bacteria; phylum Pseudomonadota; class Gammaproteobacteria; order Pseudomonadales; family Pseudomonadaceae; genus Entomomonas. The sequence continues at coordinate 6,448 of CALYQH010000038.1, forward strand.
GACAACATCTATTGTGAAAGGACTCCATGTGCTTTTACACCAAGGTGCACCATGAATTACTACTAATTTAGGTGTTTCATTGAATTTACTAGGTAACAATAAATAGTCAAAATAATCACCAAAAGCACCCGCAATATTTTTATATGCATTACTTTTCCATATTAAATCCCTCTGCCATGCTTCATCTCTATAACGATAAACCATCAGCATGTTATCATTTCCACAAGGAATGCCAAAAGTGAGATGTACTACTAATAAACCTAATGTCTTCTGTATTACTATTTGTAAATCATAACCATAAATTGCGCTATCTTCATCCAACTGATTTATTTTGAGTTTATTTGATAAATCCTGTTGTATTGCTAGTGCGTTTATATCACTCCCTTCACATGTAATCCTAGCATCTACTAAATTAATCAGTCCTGTTTTAAGTTGTTCAATGGATCTACTAATAGAAGAAGGTACATAACCATCTTCATCAAATTCATCTTTAACTTCCAATAATTTTTTTAAAGGAGTTTTTACTGCTTCGACTTGACCTTCTGATAATCCAGTGCACTCTCCATAACTATAGCAAGAAAATTCTAAAAAAATTAACAGCACTAATATTATAAATTTGTTGTGCATATTCATCTCTTAAGCTAACAAAAAATTCCCACGCCAATTTCTCAAATCATCAGCCTTCTTTACATTAAATTAGTTAACTAACTTAATTTTTAATATCTTGATTTTATTTATATCTAACTTTTTTAATAAAATAAATCTAATTAATTTGAATTTATACTTTATTCATTAGTTATTCATCAATGTATGAAACGTTCAATTTTATAGGGAGTAGGATTAGTAAAAGGTTTCTCATCTGTCATCATTTCAGCTAATAAACGCCCAGTGGCCGGAGCCAAAGTTAAACCATGGTGAGCATGGCCAAAATTAGTCCAAATCCCCTTGTGATAAGGTAACTCGCTTATAACCGGTACCATATCAGGTAAACACGGCCTACGTCCAAACCAGGGTATTGACTCAATTGGCTTTCCTAAATGGTAATAAGAACTAATAATAGCCTCATCACGCTTCAATTGAATATCGTTAGCTGGCGAACTATCCCAGCTAAACTCAGCCCCTGTAGTCAGCCTAACACCTTTCGTCATAGGCGCTATAATAAAGCCAGCTAAATGATCACAAACAGGTCTATTTAACTTATTATCAGATGTCATTGCATAATGTCTATGGTAACCTCTTTTTACCCCCAAAGGCACTTTATAACCTAGTGTTCTTAATAAATCAGCTGAATCCGCACCTAAAGCAATCACTATCTGTTTGGCCAGTAAATTTGTTGCAGACAACTTTACTTGCCAGCGGTTTTCAACAGCAGTAAGACCAATAACACTTTGTTTCATTAAGATACCACCCTGCTTAACAAATAAGGCAGCATAGCCTTTAGTTAAAGCACATGGATCACAAACTGTTTTAGGTTGTAGCCAATGAATAGCACCCTTTACGTTATCATTAAATGCTGGTTCTAATTGTCTAAACTGTTGGGTTGTTAATACATCATATTGTAATAGATAAGGAGGCTTAGCTAATTGTTCAGCTTGTTTTTTAGCATGTTCGAATACCTTACTATCCCTAAATATTTCAATCCATCCTTTATCATTTATCAATGGTTGCATCTGAGCTTTTGTGCTTAATACGTCATGCTCTATAACACAACGCTCTATAAGAGGTAACATCGCCGCGGCAGCTTTAGCTATCCCTTTTTTAGAAGAGTGCCACCAATAGCTAAATAGCCAAGGAGCTATTTTAGGTAAATAGCTAAATTGATAATGAACATCTGACTCCCTATTGAAGGCATAACGAATAAGTTTAGTTAAACTTCTAGGAAAAGCATAGGGTATGACACTGCTACGCTCTATCAGACCTGCATTACCAAAACTTGCTCCCTCACCTGGCGCTAGTTTATCAACTAAACAAACACTCCTACCTCTAGCTTGTAGCTGGAGAGCTGTAGAAACTCCTACAATTCCTGCGCCTAACACTATGACATCATAATTCATTTGAAAATTTATCGGTTTAAAAAATGTTATTAGCCTATCATAGACTTGATGATAGGTATAGTTGACCAATCAATACTGTCTAATAAATTTTTGACAACTAAACCTAATTCTGTATCCCCTTCAATCTGTAATTTTCTATTGAAGAATAAAGTATCTGGATCTTCTTGACGTACTAATATTTTAATAAAATCAGTTGTATTAGCACTAAAACACAAATCTACAATCGACTTATCGCGCGTAGCAAGAAATTGTTGATCATCTGCTGTAAAATGGATTTCTTTCCCTAAATCAGCTATCACTATTTTAAAATAACGGCCAGCTAATAAAGACATATCAGCATCGAGAATATGCCTTTTTAGCAGTTGATTCAATATGTTAATTAATAGCCATTCAGGAGGTTTATTAGGCAATATTGCCATTACC